>QHVX01000346.1:0-3259 GCA_003222375.1 Acidobacteriota bacterium | reverse complement strand
CGCACACCGAGGCCGGAACGGAAATCCTGCGCAACTTCCTTTTCAACATCGCCGGCTGCAAACCCACCTGGGATCTGGGCGACTACCGCAAGCGAAAGGTTCAGGAAATTCGAGCGACAGTCGGTAGGAAAAAGGCGATTGCCGCGGTCAGCGGCGGCGTCGATTCGACCGTCGCGGCGCTCCTGGTCGCGGAAGCCATCGGCGATCAGCTCACTGCGATCTTCGTCGATAACGGAGTCCTCCGGAAAAACGAGGCCATGCAGGTCGCCGCGCAACTCAGCGATCGCCTCGGATTGCATTTCATCGCCGTCGATGCGCGCCAGCGCTTCTACCAGCGGCTCGCCGGAGTCGAAGATCCGGAAATCAAGCGCAAACGCATCGGCAACGAGTTCATCGCGGTCTTTGAGGAAGAAGCGAAGAAGATCAAAGACGCCGAGTTTCTCGTTCAGGGCACGCTTTATCCCGACGTCATCGAATCCGTTTCGATCAAAGGACCTTCATCGGTCATCAAGACGCATCACANTTCCCGAAAAAATGGGGCTGAAGTTGATCGAGCCAGTCCGCGAGCTCTTCAAGGACGAAGTCCGCACGCTCGGATTGCAACTCGGGCTCGAGGAGGAATTCGTCTGGCGACATCCGTTCCCGGGGCCCGGCCTCGCTGTCCGCATCCTCGGTGAAGTCAACGCTGAGCGCGTCGAGATTCTGCAGAACGCAGACGACATCGTGATCGAAGAAATTCGCCAGGCAGGCCTCTATCGTCAAATCGCGCAGGCTTTCGCGGTGCTGCTTCCGGTACGAAGCGTCGGCGTCATGGGCGACGAGCGGACCTACGAAAACGTGCTCGCGGTTCGCGCAGTGACCACCACGGACTTCATGACCGCGGATTGGTTCCGCATGCCGCACGATCTGCTCGACCACATCGCAAGGCGCGTGGTCAACGAAGTGCGCGGCGTGAACCGCGTGGTCTACGACATCTCCTCGAAGCCGCCCAGCACGATCGAGTGGGAATAGAACCCATTCGTCGATATCATCAGCAGATCAACACAAGGGAGGACGTCATGACCCGAACCAACCGTCGGGATTTCACTCTTTTCTTTTTCGCGGTGCTCGCCATGTCTGCCGTATCACTTGCGGCAAGCTCGGCGGTGATCGGTGACGCTGATGTGAGCCTCTCAGCGATCCAGTGGACCGCTGCCGGTCAGTACGACCGCCTCGTACTTACCGTCGCCGGCCCGCGAGGATTCACGTTTCGCAAGGAGTTTGAAGCTGGCGGCACGGCGACTCTGCGCATCGCCGATCTCCGCGCGCAAAATGACGGCTCGTACACATGGGAACTGCGGGTCGTTCCTCGCATCTCGTCAGAGACGGAGCGAAAACTCGCCGAGGCGCGCGAGGCGAACGATGATGCGGCGATTGCGCGCATTCAGGCCGAGGAGGGTCTCGATCGCGCGATGACGCGATCGCGCGCTTTCTCGGTCCTCAACGGCTCTTTCGTGACGAACAGGGCTGCCGAGCCGCCATCTCAGAGAGGACCCAGAATCGCGGCAAACGGATTAAAGCCCGCGCCCAACGATGTGGTCACTGCCGACGACGAGATCATTCAAGGAAGTCTTTGCGTCGGCTTGGATTGTGTCGTCAATGAGGCTTTCGGCTTCGACACCATCCGTCTCAAGGAAAACAATACGCGGATCGCGTTCATGGACACTTCAACATCGGTCGGGTTTCCCAACAACATCTGGCAATTGACAGCCAACGATTCGGCGAGCGGGGGCCTGAATAAATTCTCGATCGACGACATCACGCATTCCAAAACGCCTTTCACCGTTGTGGCGGATGCTCCAACGAATTCGCTCTTCATCGGCTCGAATGGCAAGGTCGGGTTCGGCAACAGCGGACCGGCCCTGCATCTTCACATCACCGCCACCGATACGCCGGCGATCCGGCAGGAACAGACGAACGGCGGCGGCTTCACGGCGCAGACGTGGGACATCGGCGCGAACGAGGCCAACTGGTTCGTGCGCGACGTGACCGGCGGCTCGCGCTTGCCATTGCGCATCCGGCCCGGTGCGCCGACGAGCTCGATCGACATCTCCGCAAGCGGCAACGTCGGTATTGGTACGGCGTCGCCAGCGCGGAAGCTGCACCTCATCGGACCTCTATTCAATGTACCGAGTTTTCCGGCAGCGCAAATGGGACCGAATGACCTCGCAGTTTTTGAGAACAACGGCAACGCCAACATGACTCTGCTCGGCGGCGCCGGCGCGTTCTTGAGCACGCTGCGATTCACGTACAGCGGCGCGACGAGTTACGGCTACGTCCGATATTTTCACGACACGAATGACCTCGTCCTGGGCACGAGCAGCACCGATCGCGTACGGGTCACCTCCGCAGGACTCGTCGGAATCGGCGTCGTGCCTACACAACCCCTGCAACACAGTAACGGTGCATTTCTGTCCGCTGGCGGCGCATGGACGAACGCTTCCAGTCGGGACTTGAAGCAAAACATTTGTGATCTCGATTCGGCCACCGCGCGGCAGGCGCTCGATGGCCTCCTGCCGGTGACGTATGCGTACAAACTCGACCCGGCCGAACATCACACCGGATTCATCGCGGAAGACTCACCCGACCTCGTGACTTCGAAGGATCACAAAGGGATGAGCGCCATGGACATCGCCGCCGTGCTGACGAAGGTCATCCAGGAAGCGGCCGACGAAGAAGCGAACATCATCTTCGGTACGGTCATCGATCCGAAGATGAAGGACGAGGTGAAAGTCACGGTGATCGCGACGGGCTTCGACGCCGCCACAAAGGGTTTTCTCAATACGCGGGGAGAGCAACTCTCCAACATTCCGCGTCCCCAGCCTCCGGCGCAATCGCCGATGGCGCGCACGCTGGCGCAGACGCACGAGGTGAAGGCGCCCGAGCCGCCACAGCAAGTCGGCTCGGAAGGAGAGATTTACGATCCACCCTTTTTTCGCAAGGGGTTTTCGAAGACGACCGACGGCAGCGGCGGCTTCGGCCCCATGGCGTCGAGCGATTTCGGCAATGACCTCGATATTCCGACGGTGATTCGCAACTTGAGCGATTAGTGTAGTGAAGGGATTTCCGTTCGCTACACTCAGCGCGCCCCTGCTGCGCGCTACCAACGGTGGTGGGGAGAGGGACCCACGACCACAATGCTCGGGGGCAGGGACTTCCGCCCTGCCCCCGATTTCTCAGTTCTTGTTCTCCAGCCGCTCGACACGCCTCTTTAGCTCAT
>QHVX01000334.1 GCA_003222375.1 Acidobacteriota bacterium | reverse complement strand
CACGATCCTTTCATTTGGATCAGGAGCGGCGTTCAACGTACTCGACTTCTCGCAGGGATTCAGTCTGCCGGCGCGCCAGGTCACGAGGCCATTCCTTCGTTCGATCTATCCAGAGAAGACGTGGGGCTTTGCGGATCGTGACATTGACTTCCGCCTGGAGAAGAGTTTCCCGACCTTTGGTCGCACATCGATTGGAGTCGTCGCCGAGCTGTTCAACGCCTTCAATTGGTCGAGCCCTGGATGCCTCGCGAATTTCATCCCGCCAGAAGGAAACCCGAGCTTTGGTAAAGCGAACTGTCAGATCAACCTCGGACGCCGCGAACAGGTTGGCCTCAAACTGAACTTCTGATCCAGCGATCATGCGGCGAACGTCAGCGGCGTTCGCCGCACTCCTCGTTTTTCTCGGCGCGGCCTGTCAAACGACGGCAGACGCGCCGAGGAGACGGGCGGCGGCGCCGCCGTCATCGATTGACGATCTCGAGCGCCGCACCTTTCAGTGGTTCTGGGACACTGCAAATCCGCGTTCGTATCTCGTCCCCGACCGCTGGCCGACGAAATCCTTTTCGAGCATTGCGGCGGTCGGATTCGGCCTGACGGCGTATTGCATCGGCGCCGAACGCGGATACGTGACGCGCGAACAGGCGCGCGATCGCGTGCTCGCAACTCTGCGATCGCTGATGGCAATGCCGGAGGGCAGTCAGGCGAGCGGAGTCGCGCAATACCGCGGCTTCTTCTATCACTTCCTCGATATGGAGACGGGCGCGCGCTACAAAGATGTCGAGCTGTCGACCATCGATACGACGTGGCTCTTCGCGGGCGCGCTTTTCTGTCAGTCGTATTTCGATCGCGACGATGCGACCGAGAAGGCGATTCGCGACGCGGTCGAGCAGATGGTCACGCACGCGGAGTGGGATTGGGCGCAACCGCGTCCGCCGGCGATCACGATGGGTTGGTATCCGGAAAAAGGATTCCACACCTACGACTGGCGCGGCTACAACGAAGCGATGATGGTCATCATTCTGGCGTTAGGCTCGCCGGCGCATCCGGTCGACCCCGCTGCCTGGTCCGAATACACCAGGACGTATCAGTGGGGCTCGTTTTACGGGCAGGAGCACGTGCTTTTCGCTCCGCTGTTCGGTCATCAGTACACGCAGATGTTCATCGACTTCCGCGGGATTCAGGACGCGTACATGCGCGGGAAAGGCATCGACTATTTCGAGAATTCGCGGCGCGCGACGCTGTCGCAGCGCGCGTACGCCAATGACAATCCCGGACGCTGGAAGGATTACGGCGGCGACGTGTGGGGGCTCACGGCGTGCGACGGCCCTGGCGACATGACCATCGACAGCCGCACCTACCATTCCTACTGGGGCCGCGGAGCAACGGCTGGCGATATCCGCGATGACGGAACGATCGCGCCGACCGCGGCGGCGTCGTCGATCGCCTTCACGCCGGACATCTCGATCGCGGCAATCGCAGCGATGCAGCATTACCCGGGCATTTACAGGCAGTACGGCTTCGCGGATGCGTTCAATCCAACCTTCAAAGGCGGCTGGGGCGACCCAGATTACCTCGGCATCGATCAGGGGCCGATCATCGCGATGATCGAAAATTATCGCAGTGAGCTGGTGTGGAAAACCATGAAGAAAAATCCGCATGTTGTTCGCGGATTGAAGCGGGCGGGCTTTACGGGAGGATGGCTCGAGCAACGATGAATGCAGAATGCAAAATGCAGAATGCAAGAACATTTAGGCGGGTAATTTCTGCATTCTGCATTCTGCATTCTGCATTTCTCCTCGCCTGCACGAGCCGCCCTGCCCAACACGAGCGTCTTAAATTCTGGGGTCTGGGCCGCGAGGGCGAAGTGGTCGCGCAGATGCTTCCCGAGTTCACGAGGCGGACGGGGATTCGCGTCGATGTCCAGCAGATTCCGTGGAGCGCGGCGCACGAGAAACTGTTGACGGCGTTCGTTGGCGAGGCCACGCCTGACGTGGCGCAGCTCGGCAACACGTGGATCCCGGAGTTCCACACTGTCGGGGCGCTCGAGGACCTGACGCCGTGGCTCACGCATTCGACGATCCGACCGCAAAACTACTTCCCCGGAATCTGGGCGACCAATCAGGTCAGCGGCGTGGTCTACGGCGTCCCCTGGTACGTCGATACGCGGGTCATCTTCTATCGCACCGATCTGGTCTCAAAGATTCCGCGTACCTGGGATGCATGGATCGCGGCGATGCAGCAGGTCAAACAGAAACGGCCTAACAACTACGCGATTCTGCTGCCGACGAATCAATTCGACGAAGTCACGATCATGGCTTTGTCGAACCACGCCTCGCTGCTCAACGCGTCGGGCACGGAGGGCGCTTTCCGCGATCCGAAGTTCGCACAAGCATTCACATTTTTCATCAGTATATTTCGTAAAGGATTAGCGGCGCCGCTGGCCAACACGCAGATCGCGAATGTCTATCAGGCGTTCGCGCAGGGCGATTTCGCGATGTACATCACCGGCCCCTG
>QHVX01000333.1 GCA_003222375.1 Acidobacteriota bacterium | reverse complement strand
TGCCGACGTTTGTCGCCGATGGACATCAGACGCGCGACACCGTCGATTGGACAGAGACTGCCGAGGCGTCGCTCGAGCGCGAGGAAACGGCGGCGCTGATCCGTCGCAAGATCGACGAGCTTCCTGGAGACTATCGAACGGTCCTCGTGATGCGCGATCTCGAAGAAATGTCCAACCCCGAGATCGCCGACGCCCTCGGCATCTCCACCAACCTGGTCAAGGTCCGGCTGCATCGCGCGCGTCAGGCGCTGCGCACGCTGCTCGAACGCGAATTTGGAGGAACGCAATGAACTGCATCGAAGTCATCGGCTTCATCATGGATTACCTCGATGGCGTTCTGGCCGCGCCGGCGCGGAGTGAGTTCGAAAAGCATCTGGCGATCTGCGATTCATGCACCGCGTATTTGCGGACCTACCAGCAGACGATCAAGATGGAGATCACGACCCGAATCGAAGATGTCACGATCCCGGAGGACCTGGTGCGCGCAATCCTGGCCTCGCGTAAGATGTAACCTCTCGTCCAAAACTGCATCCAACGGACATGAAGACCCTGGAGAAGAAGCACCCGCTGGCGATCCGGTGGTTTCACTGGATCAATTTTCCGATCCTGGCAGTGATGGTGTGGAGCGGCCTGCTCATCTACTGGGCAAATCCGGTGTACCGAATCGGCGTCGGTAAACACACGCTGCTGAAGATGACGGTCGCCGAGAAAACTTACGAGAAAGCCAATCTCGCTTTCCGGCTCGCCGAAGGTCTCACGCTCCACTTTTTCTTCATGTGGTTCTTCGCGATCAATGGGATTCTTTACGTTCTCTACACGATTTTTTCGGGCGAGTGGCGTGATCTCGTTCCCGATCGCCGTTCATGGAAAGAAGCGATCCTGGTCGCGCTGCACGATCTCCATCTTCGGAAAGAAGCCCCGCCGCAGCGCAAATACAACGCCGCGCAGCGCATCTCCTACACCGCCATCGTCGTCATGGGCCTCGGATCGCTTCTTACCGGGCTCGCGATTTACAAGCCGGTGCAGTTCGGGTGGCTGACATTGCTCTTCGGTGGATATCAGATGGCGCGCTTCTTCCACTTCTGGATCACAGTCGGCTACGTCGTTTTCTTCGTGGTGCATATTGCGCAGGTCATCAAGACCGGATGGAACAATTTCTGCGCGATGGTGATGGGATACGAGGTCCAGCGCTATGACTGACGACGACATCATCATTGCGCACGCGGACGCGCTGCGAAAAGCGATCGCGGAGAATGATGTGAACGTCGATCGCGAAGTGCGGCGGCTCTCGCGTCGCGGCTTCATCGTCGCGGGCGCCGCAGCAGTCGCGGCGTATGGCGGATGGAAATTTCTGCGCCTCGCGTCGCGCGAAGGTGATGTCCCCTGGCCCCTG
Organism: Acidobacteriota bacterium; assembly: GCA_003222375.1. Lineage (GTDB taxonomy): Bacteria > Acidobacteriota > Thermoanaerobaculia > Gp7-AA8 > Gp7-AA8 > Gp7-AA10. The sequence continues at coordinate 7,026 of QHVX01000333.1, read as the reverse complement.
CGCCGCGGTCTGGAGACGAACGAGAAATTATCGGAGACTTACTTCAGGACGGCTCGGCTGAGTCGCACCTTTCCGGCGTCCGCGATCACGAACGCGCGTATCAACGGCGGTGTCGGCCTTCAGCCGAATTATGATCCGGCAAACTGGCGCCTGCGTGTCGAAGGAATCGCGGGACAGCCGCCGGCGACGCTCACGCTCTCCGACGTCAAGTCATTTCCTCGACGCGACATGACGACCGAGCTTCGATGCATCGAAGGATGGAGCATCGTCGTCCACTGGACCGGCACGCGACTGGCGGACCTCATGGCGAAGTTCTCGCCGCCGAGCGGCACGCGATACGTCGCGATGGAATCGCCGGGCCGCGGCTACTACGTCGGCCTCGACATGCTTAGTTGTCTACATCCGCAAACGCTGCTGGCGTACGAGCTCAATGGCGCGCCGCTCACGTGGCAGCATGGCGCACCACTGCGCCTCGCCATGCCCGTGAAGTACGGATACAAGCAGATCAAAAGGATCGAGACGATTCGCTACACCGATGTCCGTCCGGCTGATTTCTGGGGCGACCGCGGTTATGACTGGTACGCCGGACACTAACCAGCTCGTCGAAGGTGAGGATTTCTACCGCGAAGGCCCGTACATCGTCTTTACCGAAAAATATTTGAAGAAGCGCGGCTACTGCTGCGAGTCAGGCTGCCGGCATTGCCCGTATGGATTCAGGCGAAAGGAAAACGATCAGGCTTTGCCGCGCTGAACGAGGCTGTCGTCGGCCAGGTCTTCTTTATTCTCGAATTCGCTCAAGCGTTCGAGCGCCTCACGCGAGTCGCATGAAGCTTTTCCCTGTTCGATTTCCATCTCGAGCGTCCTGCGCGATCGCCGAAGCTTCTCAGTCAGCGTTTCGCTCGGGTCACGAAGCGTCATGCGCGGTGACGCCTGCAAGCAGGACGCCGTGGCCGCTATCTGCTTAGTTAATGAGGGTTTGCGAGGAGAATTCTCGCAGGACGCGCTGCAGTGCGGCCCGCAATATGAGCATCATTTCCGCGGTGGTGTTTTCGTCGATCTGGATGATGACGAGCGAGCTCGGGAGCGCGTCGTAACCGATCTCCTTTTCGCCTTCCATGGTTGTCTTCCATGGTCGGCTCGGCGCGTTCGCGCCGCATGTATCGTTCGCATTAGACCAAGGTCTATCTATCGATGGATGGCAGAAGGCAGAAGTGTCAAGCCTTCTGCCCTCTTACTTCTGCCTGCTGCCTTCTGCCTTCTGACTTACCTGAACTTTGCGAGAAAGCGCGAGAGGAAGCATTCGAGATGATGCTGCAGCATGCGCACGAGATCGGCGCGAATGGGCGTGACCGAGGTGCTGTGCTACGGGACGGCGGTCGTGGTGCAGCCGGCTTAGATTTGGGCGCTACTTTGCGGAGGTGTGCCGGGAGGCGGCGGCGACTCGCCGATGCAGAAATGGTCGGCGTGCACGTGGCGCGCGAGGTACGTGGTGTCGACCGGCTTGTCGAGGATCAGCTTCACGACCGAGCCCAGATCGGCTTTTTTTAGACGCGCGGCGAGATCGGGATAGCCCGAGACCACGACGATGGGAGTCTCGGGCGAGTTCTCGTAAATGAATTTCGCCAGCTCGATTCCATCGGGCGGCGGAATGTTCAAGTCGAGCAGCACGCAGCAGTAGGTTTCCCGGCTCAGAAGGGCGATCGCCTCGCGGCCGCTCTCGGCCACGTCGGTTTCGATGCCATGACGCTGGAAAATGAGCGCGAACGTCCAGCGGACGGACGGCTCGTCCTCGACTACCAGAATGCGATGCTTCGACAGAGGCGCTTGCACTTTTGACCCTCGCTCGCGCTCTGCCCCACGTCGGACGCTGAGGGCGCCTGCAAACGTCGAGCCCGCAGTGGAAATTGGCTGTGGCGGGAGGACTCGAACCTCCGACCAACGGATTAACAATCCGCCGCTCTACCAACTGAGCTACACCACAGCACTGTTGGGAAGGACGTGCATGGTCGCCGATCGTTTTTCGGATGTCAACCGCGACCGTGTTACCCTCTGCCGCTCCAGGAGAACCCACATGCGCCGCTTCTTCATCCTCGCTTCAGCCGTTACCCTGATCGCCTCGTCGGCCGTCGCCGCCGACACCACGAATCGCACGTTCGACGCGACCTACACCGCCACGATCACCAACATTCCGGCCGACGCCGGTGTCCTCGACATCTGGATTCCGCTGCCGCGCGCCCGCAGCGCGCAAGGCATCACAGACGTCAAGATCGATTCGCCCTATCAGTGGCAACGATTCACCGAAAAGGAATTTGGAAATGAGTATGCGGTCGCGAAGATCCCCGCGCCCCAGGCTGGTGAGCTGGTCGTCAAGGTCAGCTTCCGCGGAACGCGAAGTGCCATCGCGATGGAGAAAATCGCCGGTGTGACGCCGAGCAAGAGCGAAATCGCTCGCGCGCTTCGCGCCGATCGCATGGTGACGCTGTCACCTCGCGTGAAGAAATTGTCCGACGAGATCGTCGCCGGAAAGACCACAACCGTCGACAAGGCGCTGGCGATTTACGAGTACGTCATGACGACGATGAAGTACGACAAGACAACGCCTGGCTGGGGCAACGGCGACACCGAGCGGGCCTGCGACATCAAAGCCGGCAACTGCAGCGACTTTCATTCGCTCTTCATCTCGCTGGCGCGATCGCAGAAGATTCCGGCGCGCTTCGTCATCGGATTTCCATTGCCGCAGGGCGACGGCAGGATTCCCAGTTACCACTGCTGGGCGGAGTTCTACGTCGAAGGCAAAGGATGGATCCCGGTCGATGCCAGCGACGCGTCGAAGTCGAGCGATCCGGCAGTGCGCGCGATGCTTTTCGGAAATCTTCCGCCGAACCGCGTCGAGTTCACGATGGGGCGCGATCTCGTTCTGACGCCCGCGACCTCAGAGCCGCTGAATTTCTTCATCTATCCGCGCGTGGAGACCAAAGGAAAACCGGTCGGTACGGCATCCCTTTCGCTCGAAGTGCGCGATGTGAAGGGCGGGACGAATATTGCCGCCGGCGGAGACGTTCACTAAACTTTCCGCGCTTCCCCGGGGCGACGTAGCCAAGTGGTAAGGCAGAGGTCTGCAAAACCTTCATCCGCCGGTTCGATTCCGGCCGTCGCCTCCATTTCGACTCCGGCCGCGTTCAACTTCCCATCGACAGTCGAATCGCACGGCTGGTATCTCCTCGCGCCGTTCCGATGGTCACGGCCTGAAAAAACTCTCCGCCGAGTCGAGTTGCTGAGCGGCAAGCCGCGTGAAATTGCGATTACATTTGCGAACGATGCGATCCGCGTAACGGCGGCCGACACTCCCGAGCTGCGCGCCAGGATGACGCGCATGTTCCAGCTGCATGTCGATATGTCGGAGTTCATTGCGGTCGCGCGCGTGTCGGCCGATCACGCCTGGGTCGAGACCGCAGGATTCGGACGCCTGTTATGCGGAAGCACGCTTTTCGAAGATGTCGTGAAGATCATCACGACCACCAATACCACGTGGCGGCAGACCATGCGGATGGTGGAGTTGATTGTCGAGAAGTGCGGACGCTCGGGCGCGTTTCCGGAGCCGAGGGACGTCGCGCGCTTCACCCCCGACACTCTCCAGCGCGACTGCCGCCTCGGATACCGCGCGAAGTCGATTCATGCGCTGGCGCGCGGGATCGTCGACGGCTCCATCGACTTGAAAGCGATCGCGGACCCGTCGCAGACGACCGAAGATCTGTGTGAGAGTTACCGGAAATTGCCCGGGATCGGACCGTATGGCTCGGCACATCTTCTAGCGATGGATGGCCGTCACGACTTCATCGCGGTCGACAGCGAATTTCGCCGTTTTGTCCGCGAAACGCACCACAAAGGCCGCCGCGTCAGCGACAAGACGATGCTCCGCCGTTACAACAAATGGGGAAAGTGGAAGTATCTGGTTTACTGGTCCGAGCTTTGGAAATCGGTGGCCGAGCGTTTGCAGTCTTTGCAGTCGACGGACAAATAGTGTACGCCCTTCCGCGGCGAATCGGAATCTTGACCGCGGCCGGTGCCGTTTGCGATAGTCGAATCAGACGTGGACGAAAAGATCAAACAGCTCTTGCGCGAACTCGGAACGGCGATCAACGAATCGATCTCCGGCTAACCGGCAGGACGAGCCGGAAGCGCCGACGGAGGTCATCGTCAAGAGCGACAAGGAGATCCAGTTCCGGATCAACATCAACGATCTCGCGCTTCTGCGCGCCCTTGGAATCGATCCGACGCGAAAAGTACGCACGACGCGGCGCATTGAGCCGATCTCGAGTTCCAGTGACGACCAGCAATGATGAGCCGCCTGACAGGCGGCTCCACGTAGGGCCGGCTCTTAGCCGGCTGAACCTCTACGATCTCGCGCCTGCGCAGCTTCAGAAAACGTTAGGCGAGATCGTCTTCCCGCCGTTCCGCGTCAAACAAATCGTGCAGTGGATGCACCATCGCGGCGTCGATGCGTTCGACGCCATGAACAATCTGCCGAAGGAGCTCCGCGCGAAACTGGCCGAGCGATTCACGCTCGAATTTCCGCACGTTCTCGAGCGCACCGCGCCGGCCTCCGACGGAAGTCAGAAATATCTGTTCGTGTTGCCCGACGGCAATCGCATCGAGTCGGTGTACATGCCGATGCGCGATCGCACCAGTATTTGTCTGTCGTCCCAGGCAGGATGCGCCGTCGGATGCACGTTCTGCGTCACAGGCTTCTTCGGCGCCGGCCGCAACCTCACGCCGTCGGAAATGGTCGGCCAATTCTTCATCGTGCAACGGGAACATGACGTTCCGCTCGAATTGATGAACGTCGTGTTCATGGGCATGGGCGAGCCGCTGCTCAACATGGAGAACCTCGTTCCGACGCTCGACATGCTCTACACGAACGTGGCACCGAAGCGCGTCACCGTTTCGACATCCGGAATCATTCCCGGCATCGACGAGCTCGCGAAGCTGGATCGCCGTCCGAATCTCGCGGTTTCGATCAATGCTCCTGATCGTAAGCGCCGCGAAGAGATCATGCCGATCACGAAAAAGTATCCGCTCGATGCGCTGATGGCAGCATTGCATCGGTATCCGACCGACCGAGGACGCGAGGTCACGATCGAATATGTTTTGCTCGCCGGCTACAACGATTCGCCCGCCGACGCAGCCGCGTTGGCGCGATTGATCCACGGCCTTCGCGCGAAAGTGAATGCCATTCCATTCAACGAGGATCCGAATCTGCCGAAATGGATGCAGCGACCGACCGACGAAGCGATCGACGACTTCGTCGACGCGCTCGTGGAGAGCGGCGCGCATGTCACGGTGCGCCGGTCGAAGGGCCGCGAGATCGCGGCGGCCTGCGGTCAGTTACGCGGAAAGACCGAACGCAAATTGCCGCAGCGGCGTGTGGACCGCGCCCTTCGGACTGAGCCGGCTGAGATAGAGCGTGACGTGGTCCATCGTGAACGTCGCTGACCGATAGTCCCGCAGCGATTTCTCGAACGTGTCGGCCGCCAGCGGCGGCCAATGGTCGCGCATGCGCATGAGCGTGAGATGCGGCCGGAATTCGTTTTGATCGAGCTGCACGCCGGCAGCCGTCACCGCATCGCGTATCCGTTGCGCGAGCGCGAGGAATTGCTCATGGGGCTCCGCGCCCACCCACCCGACCCGCGCGTGACGCCGATTCGGAAAAAATCCGCAGCCCTGTAAGCACGCTTCGAATTTGTTGCCGCCATCGATCGCGATTCGATTGACCATCGTCTCCTCCTGCTCGCCGAGGAATGCGAAGGTCAGGTGCTGGGTCTCGGGGCGGACCCACGATGCGCTTGGTAGTTTTGACTTGAGCGTCTCCACACGTTCATTGAGCGCGTGGAGAATCGGCTCCGGGAAAGCCGTCGCGATGAAAAGCCGCATTTTGGACCGCGCGTATTATCCCTCCCGCCCGCCCGGTTGGGATGTTGGATTGTTGGGATGCCGCGCACATCCCAACATCCTAACGTCCTAACCGGGAGGGCGGATGGGTTATGCGCGATCCGCCTGTCCTGCAAGGAATTCGGGCGTGAAAATGCGCTGAATCTCCTCTTCGCTGAGCAGCTTCTTCTCGCGCAGAAGCTCCGGAATCGGCTTGCCGCTCTTCGCGGATTCTTTCGCGATCTCGGCGGCCCGCGCGTAGCCGATCAGCGGATTGAGCGCCGTCGCCAGCGACGGCGAGCTGATGTAGTACTCGCGACTGCGTTCGCGATCCGCTTCGATACCGCGAATCGATTTCTCGACGAAGACAGGCAGGAAATTCTTGAAGATCTCGATCGAGAACATCATCTCGAATGCCATCAGCGGCATCATGACGTTCAGCTCGAGCTGTCCGGCCTGATTCGCGTAGGCGATCGTGGTGTCGGCGCCGATGATGTGAAAGAGCACCTGATTCATGCACTCCAGCATCGACGGATTGACTTTGCCGGGCATGATCGACGATCCCGGCTGTACGGAGGGCAGAATGATTTCCGCGAGTCCGGTTTGCGGCCCCGATGCGAGCAGGCGGAGGTCGTTCGTAATGCGCGTGAGCTCGAGGGCCAGATTGCGGAGAACAGCCGAAACTCCGGCGATCGGCAGCTGCGATTGCATCGCTTCGCGAAGATCATCGATCGGTCTGAACTCGAGACCGGTGATCGCGTTGAGATGCCGCACCACCGCAAAGCGATAGCCCCTGGGCGTGTTGATGCCGGTGCCGGCCGCGGTTCCGCCGATGCCGAGCTCCAGCAGCTCCATCGACGCGTCGACCAGCAACCGATTGGCACGTTTGATCGCCGCGCCGTAAGCCTTGAACTCCTGACCGAGCGTCACCGGAACGGCATCTTGCAGATGCGTGCGGCCCGACTTGATCACGTCCGCGAACTGGGTGCCCTTTTGATCGAATGCATTCGCGAGTTTCTGGACCTCCGGGATGAGGAGTCCGAGGTGAATGGTGACCGCGACGCGGATGGCGGTGGGGAAGACGTCGTTCGTCGACTG
>QHVX01000332.1:8930-10521 GCA_003222375.1 Acidobacteriota bacterium | reverse complement strand
TACTTTTTCGATCTCACGCGAACGTTCTGCATCGGCCCGATTCCGGCGGAGCTGCAGCGCGTGCACAGCGACGTCCTTGCGGCCTTTCAGCTGGCCGCCGACCAGATGCGCGCGGGCGCAAAAGCATCGTCCTATCAAGCGCTGGTGTGCGATTTTTTCGAAGCGCGCGGTTACACCACGACACGATCGAACCCTTCCACCCTCACTGGCTACGTCCACTCTCTCGGCCATGGTGTAGGGCTCGAGGTTCACGAGCGTCCGTTTTTCGGATTGACGCCAGCTAATCAGGACATGATCGAGATCGGCGACATCCTCACGATCGAGCCGGGACTTTACTTTCCCGATCGCGAGATCGGCGTGCGGATCGAAGACACGCTCATGGTGCGCGATGACGGCCGCGTTGAGTCGCTCTGTCGCAGCGATCGCGGATTAACGCCTTAGTGTGGTGGACCGAAAACCCCTTCACTTTCGCTGGTGCCGCTTGCGGCCGAGATGCAAGGAGCGAGGAGGAGGCGATGTGGTGACATCGTTGACGACGAGCGACGCCGCAGATCGGCCGCAATCGGCACCAGCCCTTCGGGTTGCGGGCGGCGAGCCGGCATCTGCTTCGTTGCCGCTCCTCAACGATGTCACCGCATCGCCTGCGTCGCGGCGCCTCGCATCTGCCGGCTCGGCGCCCGCAACGAAAGTCAAGGGATTTTCGGTCCACCACACTAACCGGTGCCTGCGAACTTCTTGATCGCTTTGGTCAGCGAATAACCCTTGAGGAAAGTCTGCTTTCGATAGCCGCGGCCGTCGTAGAAGTACACCGTAACGCCGGTCGGCTCCTCGAAAAAGAAGTGCGTACCCATCGCGGCGGCTTTGAAGACGACCTGCTGCCGGCCGTCGCCCGACAGCGACGCAAGAAACATCGCCGTCGGATGGGGCACGGTGTCGGGCGCGAAGCGTCTCAGCGGGGGTGGCGCAGCCCAAGCGGTGCTGGCGAACAGAAAAAGAGCGACGAGCGTGCGACTGAGCATGGTCGAATATTCTATCGACATGTCCCGCTTTCTCATCGACGGTCCAGCCGACGCAACGAAAACCTACGTTTTCGCGCACGGCGCGGGGGGTCCGATGGTGTCATCGTTTATGAAGACCGTTGCCGGCGGAATCGCTGCTGCAGGGGTCCGCGTCGTGCGATTCGAATTTCCGTACATGGCAGCTCGACGCAAGCGTCCCGATCCGCAAAATGTCCTTCTCGATTCATTTCGAGATGTCATCAGCGAGCTCGGTGATCCGCAAAACCTCGTCATCGGAGGCAAGTCGATGGGCGGGCGGATGGCGACGATGATTGCCGACGAACTGCAGGTTGCCGGTTTGCTTGTCTATGGCTATCCCTTTCACCCGCCCGGCCGCCCCGAGCGGCTGAGAACGGAACATCTCGTCTCACTGCGAACGAAGACACTGATCGTACAGGGGACACGCGATACGTTCGGTTCTCGTGAGGAGGTCACGGGTTATTTGCTATCGGAGAGGATCTCGATTCGATGGATAGAAGGCGGCGACCACTCGCTGGGGAAAAACCTGGAGGAACCAATTGCGGTAGGCGTGA
>QHVX01000332.1:7538-8829 GCA_003222375.1 Acidobacteriota bacterium | reverse complement strand
TCGTCGAAACGCAGGACTGCAAAGTCGATGAGGCGGCCGACGGTTTGAAGGCGCTCGAGCTGCTTTCAAAGAATGATTACGACCTCGTGCTCCTCGACATCGTTCTTCCCAAAGTCAGCGGCACGCAGGTGATGGACCATATCTGCGCGACAAACCCGGCGCTGCTCGAACGCATCATCGTCGTGACGGGACTCAACGTCGAAGACATTCGAAAGCTTTTCCCGACGGTCAGCCACGCGCTTTCCAAGCCGGTAATGCCGAACCGCCTGGTGGACACCATCCACAAGTGCCTCGAGGCAGTGGGGTCAGGTCTTTGATTCTCGCTTCACTCTACCGATCGTGGAGACGCAATCGTCAACCCACCCTTGTAACGCGTGGCTCTGAGCAAGTCGACGTTGACAGTCCTGGACCATCTTGGTGACGTGACCCGAACTTCGGACGCGTAAGCCTGCGGCGATTTCGGCGTTCGTCAGGAGCGCCTCATGGCAGCCGATCCAGGCTGCAACATTGCGAAGAAGTCCTCCGCGAGGCTTCCGAAGAAGCTGTTCCTCGATACCGAATGTCGCCGCCACGCCCGAAACGACCGAAGCCATCGACGATTCGCAAAGAACCCGCTGCATCCGCGGATGTTCATCCGCTCGCGGCCTGAGTGCGATCTCGGCACGCACTCGATCAAGCCACGGCTCACTGCCGAGGTACATTTGACCTACCAGGTCGTCCCATGGCTTTCGCTCGAGTCCAATGCCGGCGTCGACAAATTGGCGGTAGTTTGCGCGGGCGATGTCGCGCGTCGGCCCAAATTGCGTGAGGACATCGTCGACGGCGAGCCACTTGGGCGCTTCCGCTATCCCAGCGATCGCCCGATAGCTGGTCCAACGGTCGTCTTCCGGACGTGCGACGATGCCGGCCCGCACGGGGTTCAGCACGACGTAGCGCGATAGCTCGAGGTGATACGTCTCTTTTTCGACGAGCATTGCTTTGAACCGACCTTGAAAGAGGTGCCCCACACGTTTGTGGCGGCGATTGAAGTCCTGCGAATAACATCCATTCAGCCAGTGCATTCCGTCTGACAGAGTCGCGATCGTGAGCTGAACCATGAGGTGAAAGTGATTCGGCATCAGCGCGTATGTCGACAAGATCCAGCGGAATCGATCGACACAACCGCCGAGGAGCTTGAGGAAATGGTGGCGGTCGAAGTCGTCGCGGAAGATGTCGCGTTTCTCGTTGCCGCGAACGGTCACATGAAAGAGAGCCCCAGGGAATTCGAGTCGTAATGGTCTTGCCATAGTGA
>QHVX01000332.1:4948-7388 GCA_003222375.1 Acidobacteriota bacterium | reverse complement strand
TCGAAGAACAGATTCGCGAGGTCGGAATCGACTGGCGCGCGCTCGGCCATGAATCGGTAGTAGCTCTCCGAATCGCGCTCCCGTTCCAGTGACAACTTCAAGGCGCGCGTCATATCGAGAGCGCGGATGTCGGCATCGAGCTCGACGGTGACGGGTTGCGGTGCCGGTGGTTCTTGTTTAACGACCTCGCGATACTTCCGCTCCATCTTCGCGCGATGCACCAGCTCTGCATCCGCCAACTCCAGCATCCGTTTATTGACTTCCGGAGATCCGGCGCGTTCCGCCATCTTCTGGTAGTAGAGGCGCGTCTCGACCTCGGATTGGATCGCGTTGCGGAGCACCTCTTCGATCGTTGTCTCGAGAGGCTTCATGCTCCGCGGTAAAGGTCGGGGTTGGGCGGCGCCTCATCGGGGTAGGGCGCCTGACGAATCGGCTGCCCCAGTCCGGTTCCACCCGCGGTGCCTTTCTTCTCGAGCGCGACGGGAAAATTTGGCGGCACGACGAGATCGCGCAGCCCGACCACGGCGCGTGCGCGTGTGTCGATCGCCATCTCGTAGTCGCGCGTCATGTAAATCGCATCCTCGGGACACGCGTCAACGCAGTAGCCGCAGAAAACGCAGCGCAGTAGATCGATGTCGTAGCGCACGGGAAATTTTTCGCGGGTGCGCTCATCCTCGCCGGCCTCGATCGTGATGCACTCGGCCGGGCAGGCGGTCGAGCACATGTAGCACGCGACACAGCGAGTCGTGCCGTCCTCGCGAGTGGTAAGGATGTGCCGGCCGCGGAAGCGCTCCGAGTAAACGCGCTTGACTTCCGGATACGAGATGATCGGCAGCTTTTTGTAATGCAGCAGATTGTGAATGAGATGCCGCAGCGTCACGAGCATTCCCGCCACGACTTTCGGAATGTACAGGCGTTCAGCGACCGACAGTTTTCGCGGAACGACTTTCACGACGCCAGGCTTCACGCGTTCGATGGGCATCAGCGATCCAGCTCTCCCGCGATGATGTTGAGCGATCCCATCGCCGCGATGGCGTCGGGAATCGTCTGTCCGGTGATCATGCGTCCGTACGCCTGATAAATCGCGAAGCAGGGCGGACGGCACCGCACGCGATACGGGTTCTTCGACCCGTCCGACACGATGTAGAAGCCTAACTCTCCGTTGCCGCCTTCGACCTGGAAGTAGGTTTCACCGACCGGCGGCTGAATGCCGTGCATGATCAGCTTGAAGTGATAGATCAGCGATTCCATCTCGTTGTAGACGCGCTCCTTCGGCGGAAGCGCGACGTACGGATTATCGACCATGACCGGGCCGGGCGGGAGGCCGCGATCGATCGCCTGCTGCAGGATGCGCAGCGATTGCCGCATCTCTTCCATCCGCACGAGATAGCGCGCGTGCGTGTCGCCCCCTTCTGCGATCGGCACATCCCAGTCATACGTTTCGTAGCCGAGGTATGGATTTGTTTTGCGGACGTCAAAGGGGATGCCACATGCCCGCAAACACGGACCTGTGAAGCCGAAGTCGATGGCATCCTCGGGCGAAATCGGCGCGACGCCGACGACGCGATCGAGAAAGATCTTGTTGCGATCGACGAGCTTCTCGACGTCGTCGATGTATTTAGGCAACATGTTGACCAATCGCTGCGACATCTCGAGAAAATCGGGGGGCACATCGACCGCCAACCCGCCGATCCGCGTGTAGCTCGGAAGGAGCCGCGCGCCGCAGCACGCTTCGATCAGGCCGTAGATCTCCTCGCGCGGCTGGAAGAGGTACCAGAAGTTCGTCAGCGCGCCCATGTCGACCAGATTCGTGCCGATGCACACGAGGTGATCGGCGATGCGCATGAACTCGGACAGGATCAGTCGCACATAATGCGCGCGCTGTGGAACGTCGAGGGCAAGAAGCTTCTCGACGGCCATGCAGTAGCCGACGTTGTTGATGATCGCCGACATGTAGTTGAGGCGATCGGTGAACGGAATGGCCTGCTGGTACGTGTGCGTCTCGCAGCTTTTCTCGAAACAGCGATGCAGATATCCGATCTCCTGCTCGGCGCCGATGATCTTTTCGCCGTCGAGCGTCACGACGACGCGCAGCGTCCCGTGGGTGGCCGGGTGGGAGGGGCCGAGGTTGAGGGTGACGCGTTCGAAGTCGGTGTCGACGTTCTCGAAACGCGGATCGATCTTCGGAATGATCTTCGCGACGTCCTTCTCGGTGCACAGCCACCGCTGCGCAGGATCGTAGTCCTTGCGCAAGGGGTGTCCCTGAAATGCTTCGTGCGTCAGGATGCGGCGGAGGTTCGGATGTCCGGTGAATCGCACGCCGTACATGTCGAACACTTCGCGCTCGAACCAGTCGAATCCTTTGAAAACCGGGAGAGACGAATCGACCGGCTCGTCCTCATCGACGCGAACCTTCAGCCGCACGCGCTCGTTGTTGTCG
>QHVX01000332.1:0-4919 GCA_003222375.1 Acidobacteriota bacterium | reverse complement strand
CGGCAGGGTGAACTGCAAATCGTTCTTGAGCATGCGGAGCGTTTCGACGATGCGCTCCTTGCTGACGACGAGCGTCGGCAGATCCCGCCCGCGTTCCTGCTCGGCACTGACGCGTGCCGCGATCTCCGCGCCACGCGCATCCATCTTCGCAGCGTCGGTCGGGATGTACGGCTCGCGATTCGTCGGCGCTGGACCGGTGTACGGGATCGCGCTGTATTTCGTGAGGGTGCTCAACGCCGAATCTCTCCGCGCTCGATCTTCTCCTTCAATTTCAGGATGCCGTACATCAAACCTTCGGGCGTCGGAGGGCAGCCGGGCACCCAGATGTCGACCGGAATCACCTCGTCGATGCCCTGGACGACGTGGTACATGCGATAGAAGCCGCCCGACGTCGCACAAGCGCCCATCGAGATCACGTACTTCGGTTCGGGCATCTGGTCGTAGATCGTCTTGAGAACCGGCGCCATTTTGTCCACGATCGTGCCTGCCACGATCATCAGATCGGCCTGACGCGGCGAGAAGCGCACGACCTCCGCGCCGAAACGCGAGATGTCGTAGTGCGATGAGACCATCGACATGAACTCGATGGCGCAGCAGGCGGTGCCGAAGGGGAGCGGCCACAACGAGTTGCCGCGCGCCCACCCGATCATCGCATCGAGCTTCGTGGTGAGGTAGGTCCCGCCCGCGAGATCGGTGATTTCGCGCTCGGCCTCCCCAGGAAGCGTGATCAAGCCCTTTTCGGCGTCTTCGCCGGGAGGAGCGCCAGGCTTGCGCGCGATGATGGATCCAGGATTTTCGATTCGCTTGACGGGCATACGTAGCGCGACACCGTGAGGCGGCGGAAGTTTATGGGTTTGAGAAATTTTTCACAACCAGCCACTCGAACGCTTCGCGCGCCACTTCCGGCGGAATCGTGTGCTCGCCTTCGAACTCGCGGAGGGCGACCGAGAATCCGGCGCTGCGAAGCTCTCTCGCAATCTGCCGGCTGGCGTGGTCGATCGGCAGAATCGGATCATCAGTCCCGTGCGACAGAAAGAATCGCGCGCGTCCGGTGCGTGGAAGCGGTATGAGAAAGCCGGGCGAGAAGGCGATGACGTGGGAGAAGAGATCGCCGTTGGCGACGCCGAGGGAAACGGCGTAGGAGGCGCCGTCGGAGAAACCGGCGATCGCGAGATGTGCCGGATCGACCGCGCATTGCGCGAACGACGCACGCAAGGCGTCATCGATGAAAAGAACGTCGGTGCCGAGAGTGCCTCTCATTGCATCCCAAGTCTGCTCCTTCGACTTCGGCGCGAGAAGCGCCACGCCGGATGCATCAGCTTCGTCCTGCAGTCGTCGGATGATTCGATCGGGCCGCCCGCCCGCACCGTGCAAAACGAGCGCGAATGCACCGCGATGATTCTTTGGAATGTGCAACAACGCCTCGCGATCGAGCTTCAACTCGTGCAAGCCCGGCGCGAGCGTGGACTTCGCATTTCCCGGCCGTGCCGTGAATCGCCCGGTGCGATTCCCTGCCTCGCTCGACGTGCACGCACCGGCGAACGCAGCCAGTCCGAGCTTAAGCAGTTCGCGCCGATCGATCATGAAAAAACTTCTCCAGGCGCGCGGCGACTTTCTCGGCACGCCACTGCTCGGCCACCTCGCGACCGCGCTTGCGCAGGCGCTGACGCAATTCGGCATCGCTGAGGAGCTCGATGAGTTTTTCGCCCAGCTCGATGGCGTTTTCTTCGGGTGCGAAGAGCGCGTAGTCGTGCGTGTCATCAAATGCCAAGTACGACGGAATCGACGTCATCACCGTCGGAACCCCCGATGCCATCGCTTCCGCTGCCGGCAAACCAAATCCTTCTTCGCGATGATTGGGGGCGATGAGCACATCGCACGAATGCATCAGCCGCGTCATTTCTGCGGTGGTCAACCCGACATGGAACTCCTGCACGCTGTCGAGCGGCTCGTCTTTCCCCGGCGCCCAGGGCGAGACGCGGATGAGATCGAATTTCTGATGAAACCAGCGCGCATGCGCTGCGGCCCCGTAGCCTTCAGGGATGCCTTTCATGTCTGCCTGCGAAGGTCCCGGCAGCAATACGCGCATCGAATGATTCTCTGGCGGTGTCCGCGCCCGAAAAAACTCATCGTCCACGATCTGGCCGATGTAGGTCACATCGTCCGTGAACTCGCGACAGACGGCAATCAACGACGTCGACACGACCAGCTTCGGCAGAGGCAGACGGTAGGCGGCCTCGATCTGCGGGCGGATGGCGGCGTACGCCGATGTGAATCCCTCGTAACCCTGACAGAGATGCACGGCGCGGGCGCCGGCAATGTCGTGAGCCGGGCCAAGCGTCAACCAAAAAGTTCCGACGACGAAATCGTCATCGGATGCGTCGTACTCGTGAAAGTCGTTCACGTAGACAAAGTCGGCGTTCGAGGATCGCCAGGTGAGGGGCTCGCCCTTCGTGACGAGGCGCACGCGATGCCCGCGCGCGATCAATGCGTCGGCATGCGAGAGCTGCACGCGGATGCCGCCCGCCAGTTCCGTGTCTTCCATCAGGTACGCGATTTTGAGGCGTTCGGTCATCAGCGATTCTGCGCGACGACATAGTAACCACTGGCGGTGAGGTCTTCTTTCGCGATCTCGACCTTCGCGGACGCCAACTGGCGGAGCAGCGCGTCACCAGCCGCCGATGGAGCGTGCTGCGGCGTGATCGTGACGGTCTGCCAGCCGGCGATCGCAAGGAGCTCTTCGATCGATCGGCGCGTGAAGAATCGGAGATGTCCGGCGCACGTGAGCCCGATGTAGGTGTAATCGAAGTGCCCGTGCAGCAGATCGCCAATGACCGACGCGTTTGCGATGTTGGGAATGCTGAGAATCAGCTTGCAGCCCGGCGCCGCTCGCTGCCGACGATGCACTCGAATTTTTCCTTCAGAATCTCGACGATGTGCTGCACATTGCCGTTGTAGACCGCGTCGATCCTTTTGCGGGCGATGGCGGCGGCGCGCGGGTCGAGCTCGACGCCCACGACGCGACATTTCTGACGCTGCTTGATCGCCGCGCCGAGGGCTCCCTCACCACAGCCAAGCTCGATGATCGATTTCGCATCGGTGGGGATCAGCGGAAGAAGATCGTTGCGCATCTCGGCGCGCATCACGATCCAGCGGTGTGCGTAGTCGTTGTGCGAAATCACGACCTCACGCCCCTCGATCGCGCGGAATGGCGGATCGTCGATGCCATCGAGATACGCAGTGCGACACAAAAACGCGCCCGGGTCCGAACGGTCCCACGTCACGCGCTCCGAAGAGGGACTCCCGCTCTGCATCGCGCTGGTCACCTTCGCGAGCTCTCGAAGGGTCAGATAGGGAGCGGGCGGTGTACGTCGCTGGTTCGGATTGCCGGCCTCATTGCTCACCGGCAGCGCCGCCACGACCTCGGGCGTGCGCACCAGCAACTCCCGCAAACGCATCGCAAGCCGTTTTGGGTGATCGCTCTCCACCAGTCCGGCGGCGACCGAAGCCGGCTCCTGCGCGTCGTAGAAGGTGAATTCGATGCCTTCTTCGCGGCGCAGCAGCATCTGACTCTGCCAGCTGGCGTAACGCTCCTCGATCGCCTCGTGATCGAAGCGCGGAAAAAGGATCGCGATCATTGAGACCTGTTTCGCATGTTCGGCAGTATGGGTCAAGGCAGAAGGCAGAGGGCAGAAGGCAGAAGTCGACCGGGGAATTCATCCTTCTGCCTTCTGCTTTCTGCCTTCAGCCTTCTGTATAGTCTCCGTATGCCCGCTTCTCTGGCCACCGATCTCCGTCTGAATCCATTTCTTCACATCGATGGCGATCGGATCTACAACCCCATTACGGACAAGGCGCTGGTACCGTCCGATCCGGCATTCGCCAGCGTGCGCGCGTTCATCGACCGCGGGGTGGGGGGCGAGCGGCTGGTGGAGGGAGGGTGGGTCGTTCGGGACGATGTTGCCCGCGCGTACCGACTCAAGATCGTGTCGCTCGAATTGATGACCGCCTGCAATCAGAAGTGCTACTTCTGCCCGGTCTCGGTCGCGCCACGCGAAAACGAAGCGATGCCGGAGGAATTGTTCGAGCGCATCGTCGACGAGCTGACGCAGTTTCGTGGGACGCTCGACGCAGTTTTTCTGCAGAGTTACAACGAGCCGACGATCGATCGTCGCTTCGTCGAGCACTGCAAGACGCTGTTCGCAGCCGACCTGCCGGTGGCCGTCCTCAGCAATGCGACAGGCCTGACGCCGCAGAAAATCGACGCGCTCGCCGAGGCCGGACCGCTCCGCTACATCTGCATCAATCTCTCGACGCTCGATCATGAAAGATACAAACACGATCGCGGCGAAGACCATGTAAGCCTGGTCCTTCGCAATCTCGATTACGCGAAAGATCGTCCTCTTGCCGAAGAAATGAAAATCGTCGTCCTCGGCGTCGGCGATGCGCAGCATGACGCAGACTTCGACGCGATCGCGAAGCGCTTTGCCGGCAGCCGTTTCGGGGTGGAACGGCACGTCGTCATGGACCGCGCAGGCTGGCTGGATGTCGGCCTCAAGCCGCCCGAACGCAAGCGTCACCTGGCCGGCTGCGACAACGTCGGGTCCCGCCCTCTGCAGCATCTGCACATCACACCGCGGGGCAGATGTGTCCTCTGTTGTGAGGATTACGACGAGCGTTACGTCGTCGGCGACCTGACAAAGAACACGATCGCCGAGGTGCTCGAAGGCGACGAAATCGCGAAGTTGCGGCGCTGGGTTTACGGCATTGAGGAAGCGCCCGCCGATTTCATCTGTCGCAACTGTATTTTTGCCAGGGAACGGTAGAAAGCCACACTCGCCGCTGCTCCTCTGGTAATCGGCGCAGCGATTCGATCTGTCCCGGCGTGAATTGACTTACGTGCGTCGCGACATCCTCGA
>QHVX01000331.1 GCA_003222375.1 Acidobacteriota bacterium | reverse complement strand
CAAAGCGATCACCGATGAAGTGCATGGTTGGAAGAAGAAAGTCGCTTGTCATGCCTACGGGGGCGAAGGAATGCAGCGCGCGCTCGACGGCGGATGCGACTCGATCGAGCACGGCCTCGACTTGACCGACGCGAACGTCGCGCAGATGGCCCGCCAGGGCACGTGGCTCGTTCCGACGCTCGCGGTTTACTACATGCACAACGATCCGCCCGATACGCCGAGCGGCAAGCGTGATCGAAAGCGCGTCGCCGTGCACGGACCTTCGTTTCAGAAAGCGATGAAGGCCGGCGTCAAGATCGCGTTCGGCACCGACGTCGGCGGCTTCCCGTGGACCGATCCGATCGCGCAGGAATTCTCGCGCATGACGGAGTTCGGCATGTCGCCGATGGACGCAATCCGCTCCGCGACGTCGCGCGCCGCCGACCTTCTCGACATGACCGGCGACCTCGGCGTCATCGCGCCCGGCGCTTACGCCGACATCGTCGCGGTCGGCGGCGATCCGCAGCGCGACGTCAACGCCCTGAAGGATGTGCGGTTCGTGATGAAGGACGGTGCGGTGTTCAAGTCACCGGCTCAATAGGATTGAACTCGTTGATGACGCGGGCCCACTCCGCGATGTAGCGATCGGTCGGCACGCGGAACCAGACATCGAAGCGGTGCGTCTTCGGCGCGGCGCCTTCCAGTACGTACACGAAGCCGCGGTGCTCGAAGATCACGATCTGCCAGTCGGCGTCGGCATCGTCGACCGGCTCGGCGATGGATCCGAGGGGGACGTCTTCGGCGACGAAGTGGCGCATGTCGCGTTCGGCGTTGTCCCAATAAGGAAAACCCGCCAGCTCACCGCGGGACGGGCTGACATAGTAAATATGTTGACCAGTTTCCTCGGACTCGCGCAGCTCGATCGCGAAATCCGGCACGATCGGAAAAGAATCCAAATCGAGTGCCGAGAGAGCGTCGGTGTAATCGGAGGTGGCGAGTTCCAGTGGATCGAGGTTGTTGAAGACTTTCATTGCGTCATCCTGAGCAGAGCGAAGGATCTCAGCGAGATGCTTCGCTGCGCTCAGCATGACGGCAGGCCGACGGCGAGTACTAGCCCCGCGGCTCGATCTGGTAGTTCGGCGCTTCCTTCGTGATCATCACGTCGTGCGCGTGCGACTCGCGCAAACCGGCGCCCGTGATGCGAACGAACTGCGACTTCGTGCGAAGGTCCTCGACGTTGCGCGAGCCGGTAAGCCCCATCCCTGACCGCAGTCCGCCCACGAGCTGCGGCACCATTGCACCGAGCGAACCCTTGTACGGAACTTTTCCTTCGATGCCTTCCGGAACGAGCTTCGAGACGTCGGCGTCTTCCTGGAAGTAGCGATCCTTCGATCCCTGCTGCATCGCCCCGATCGATCCCATTCCGCGATAGGCCTTGAACGTGCGGCCCTGATACAAAATCGTCTCGCCGGGCGCTTCGTCAGTTCCCGCGAAGAGTGAGCCGATCATCACGGCGTGCGCGCCGGCGGCAATCGCCTTGGTGACGTCGCCCGAGAATTTGATTCCGCCATCGCTGATGATCGGAATGTCGTACTTCTCGGCAGCCTTCGCGCATTCGATGACCGCGCTGATCTGCGGAACGCCGGCGCCTGCGACGACGCGCGTGGTGCAGATCGATCCCGGACCGATGCCGACCTTCACGGCATCGACGCCGAGCTCGATGAGATCGCGTGTGCCTTCGAACGTGGCGACATTGCCCGCGATGAGCGGCGTGTCCGGGAAGAGTTTCTTGAACTGCCTGATGACATCCATCACGCCGGTCGAGTGCGCATGCGCGGAGTCGATCACCACGACGTCGACCTTGGCGTCGATCAGCGCCCGAGCGCGATCGAGGCCTTCCTTGCCGACGCCGATCGCCGCGCCGCAGCGCAGGCGGCCCAGCGGATCCTTCGCGGCCTGCGGATAGCGCCGCGCTTTTTGGATGTCCTTGACGGTGATGAGGCCCTTGAGATCGCCATTCGAATCGACGACCAGAAGTTTTTCGATGCGATGCTGATGCAGGAGATCGCGCGCCTGCTCGAGCGTCGTGCCGACCGGAGTGGTGACGAGATTCTCTTTCGTCATGCGCTCGGCGATCGGAAGATCGAATCGCGTCTCGAACCGCAGATCGCGGTTGGTGAGAATGCCGACCAGCTTTCCGTTGGCGTCGGTGACTGGCACGCCGGAGATCTTGTACTTCTCCATCACCTGCAGCGCCTCGGCGATCGTCTGCCACGGCCGCATGGTCACCGGATCGACGATCATGCCGGCCTCGGAGCGCTTGACCTTGTCGACTTCTTCGGCCTGCTGCTCGATCGTCATGTTCTTATGGATGACGCCGAGGCCGCCCTGCT
>QHVX01000335.1:3030-4862 GCA_003222375.1 Acidobacteriota bacterium | reverse complement strand
GACATACGGCATCGCCTGATGAATCGTATTGTCGGGACAGATCAGAAAATCGGCGCCGGCCTTGGCGAGCTTGTTCGCGGAGGACAACATCAAGTCGCCGACCGCTTGCCAGTCGCCGCGGTCGATGCACTTCACGTACTCCGCGAGCGGGTGTGTGTGCATGGACACTTCCGGGTGATCGTGTGTCGCACAGATGGTTCGATAGCAAAGCGCAGCCCCTTCGGCCGAACAACCGACAATCCCGATGTGAGCAGTCATGACGCGATTCTAGAACGCCTGCGAGGTCGCGACCGAGACCACGAGTCCGCGCCGGCTGATTGGACTGTCGTTGAGCGCGTAGCCGAGATCGACGCGCACGATCGCGCTGTCCAGCCGGGAGATCGCGAGGCGCAGTCCGGCGCCGAAATCCGTCCGCAGACCTCCGCGAATCTTCCCGGTGTCGAAGAAGATCGCAGCGCCCGGCTCGACGAGCTGTAAAAGCTCGCGACCGAGAAACACGCGCTGCTCCATGTTGAAGAGCACGCGGCGATTTCCTTCAAAGGCGTAGTTCGGATAGGCGCGCAATCCGTTCTGACCGTCGGCAAAGAATTGCACGTCCCGATCGAGGTCGCTGCCGGCGTCGATCCTCAGCCTCGACACGAACGTCATCGGACGCGCGGCAGGCAATCGGACAACCATCAGCCCGTCGCCGGAAACAATCGCATTGCGATTCGTCGAACCCGTTCGCGTCGTGGCACTGAGATGCCCGATCGCAAAGCTGCGCGGTCCGAACGCATGGCCATACGATTGATCGCCTCGCAGTCGCCAGACGCTTTGGGTGCTGCGCGCGATGTTGACGGCAGTATGGGCGCCGACGTTGAAATCCTGTTCGCGGAGGCCGAAGTCGACGTGATCGAGTTTCACAAATCGAAAGTCGGTGCGATCGAACCCGATCTGCACAAAGTTGAAATTACGATCGAGCGGTGTCAGGCCGTGAATCGCGCCGAAATCGTCCCGGATGAAATCGATGCCGGCGATGAGCCGCGTGTTCCGCCATTCTGTCGAGCCGATCGACACGCCGCTATCGAGCACGATCTCGCGATGCTGTTGGCGAAATTCGGAATCGATCCGCGCATTGGCATACGTACGCGCGTTCTGCAGCAGGTGATCGGCGAGCAGGCCGGCGGTGAAATGTGTCGCGTGCGATACCAGCGGGCGGCCGATCGCGAGCCGCTCCTCGTTTCCGTCGGAGTTCTTCGCCACAAGGGCAGACGCATTCCAGTAGCGTCCGAAAATCCGCTCGCGCCCATTAGCGACGTCGACGTCGACTTCGCTGCCGCTGCCCAAAATGTCCTTCTGCGTGACTTCGACGTCGTAGAGCGAGCGGCCGCCGTCGTTCGAGAAATCGGCGTTGATGTCCGTTGTCAGCGCGTCCTGCGTGGTGACTGTGATGTCGACGACGCCGTCGTGCGGCTCGCCGGCGGTCACTGATGCCGATTTCAGAAACCCCAGGGTGCGAAGACTTCGCTCTGTTTCAGCGAGGCGCGCGGGATCGTACGGATCGCCTTCGTGAAACAGTATGAATTTTCGTAACAATTTTTCGGGCGTGGCGACGGCGACCAGATTCGCTCTCCGATAGAACCCTCCCCGGCTGGCTTCTGCCGGATCGAAAAGCGGCGCGCGGCGAACCGTGATCGTGCCGATGCGCGTCGCGGGCGGCGGTTTGACCGACACTCGCGCGACGTCCGCCAGCGCGCGCGCCATCTCTCCGTCGCGCAACTGCGCCAGCGCAGAAGCATCGTGGCGGAGGTATGCGTTCAGGAACAGAAGCGTGGTGATGCGAACGGCGGTCG
>QHVX01000335.1:0-3019 GCA_003222375.1 Acidobacteriota bacterium | reverse complement strand
CGTACCACGACGAGATATTGATCGTCGCGATGAATGCTGTTGAAGGGAACTCGCCGCTTGCGCGCCCACGTGCCGTAGAGCAGGTCCCAATCGCGCGTACCGGTGATATGCAGCATGGGAATCGCAATGTCGCTGTACGACGCCGGTTGAAAGTTCTCGGACATCGAAATCGGAATGGCGGCGCGGACGCGTGGATCGCGGAAGTTGACGACTGTCCGGTCCGGAAAAAGAACGCGCAGCCCGCCTAACGCGAGCGCGCCGTAGGCGCCGAGCGAGTGCCCGGCCACCGCGATTGCCGAGCGATCGACGTGCCCGCGCAATGGCGCCGGCAGCGCGTCGTCGTCCTGCAATTGATCGACGACGAAGCGAAGGTCGACTGGAATGTTGATCCAGTTCCGCCGATCCCAACCTTTTCTGAAGAGATGCAACCACCCGCGCGTCGAAGCATCGACGTCGTGACCCGGATGGATCGAGACGTAACCGTGACTCGCCCAATGCTCGCCGAGATACCGATAGCCGAATCGCGAGTTGCCGAGGCCGTGAGAAAAAATGATGGCCGGCATGTTCGGCTGGGCGGGATCGGGCGCGTAGATGTGGACCGGAACATGGCGCTGTCGTTTTGCATCGAACCAGTCGATGTCGTACTCCGCAACACGATGCGGCCCCGGCTGGGCCAGGCGTGCGATCGCAGGATCAGTGACGACCGGATTTCGAGGCATCGACGCGCACCCTGCGAGAGCGAGGAAGCAGAGCGCGCGAAGTTTTCCGGTCATCGAAATGGATGTTCGAAGCTCAAATACAAAATCGCTGCCCGCTCGCCCGCGCTCGGGCCGACGCCGATCGGAAACCCGATGGCCGGAACGATCTGCAAGCCATTCGCGAAGTTGTATGCCCAGCGAACAGCAGGACTGACGCGCAAGGAGTTCTCACCGTCCTCGCGATTGAAAACTGTCTCGACCATGAAGTTGATTCGCTTCGCCGGCCGATAAACGACATTGTCGGCGAGATTGAAAGCATGGGAAGTGCCGTGTGAGTGCGGAACCGTGATCAGACCGGCATCGAAATGAAAGTTCCACTCTTCGACCGGCGCGAAGCTGGTCGCCATTGCGAGGTTGTAGCCGACCGCGCCGTTGCCCGCGCCGCGCCGCCAGTCGCCGGTGGGAAACATGATCGTGAAACGCGGCGCGGCCGCAAATTTCGCATCAGAGTTGCCCGCCAGCTGGTAGCGATAGTTCAAGGCAAGGTCGCCGATTCGATTGCCGGTCTGCAGAGGAATCGTGTAGCTCAACTGATGCTTCTGCGCCGGTGCCGGCCATTCCTGCGTGAAGGTGTAGATCCACTCGTGCGTCCGAGCGTCGCGCTGAAAAAAGTTGATGTGCTGGACGATCGCCGGCTCCTGGTTGTAAGCCTCTTCGGTGAGGAGACTGTTGTCCTGAATGCCCGGCTCATCGGAGAGCGCGAGCATGAAGAGGATGGCGAGCATGAAATGAGATTAGCATCGGCCGCCAAGGCGGCGGCACCCTCGCAGCCCGGATGTCGGCCAGGGGGTGCCGACACGCGAGAATGCCGCCGCTTCGCGGCCGCTGCTGATGTCATCCTGAGCCGCGAAGTCGGCGAAGGATCTCGGATCACTGAGATCCTTCGCTTCGCTCAGGATGACGTTAGGCGGCGCGCGGTGGCGAACGCGGGTCGGTGAGCGGAATGAGGAGCAACGTTACGCGGCGGACACCGATCGACTCGATCCTGGCGACCGCCACGAAGGCGATGACGAAGATGACGGCTTCGACGACAAGAGCCAGCGCTTCCTCGAGCGCGTCGCGATCGGCGATCAAGTCGTCGGATACGGAAATGATCGGAAAGAGCAACGCCAGGGCGCAACCGATCGCGAAGCGAACACGCCGCGAGCGCCGCGGCGCGGTGAGCATCGCCGCCGCAGCGATCGTCAGCCAGAGAAGGTTGAGGAACGTTTCCATCGCGTCGCAGCCGTCAAGTGGCGGCATCCCGCAGCCCGGACGCCGGCTTCAGGGGATAGCCAGCGCGCGAGAACGCCGCCGCTTCGCGTCTGCGACCCCGCGGAGCGGGGTTGCGGACTGGCGTCAGCGGGCGGGCGGGGAACGGGGATCGGATGGCGTTGCGACTTCGACGACGTAGGGCGCGAACCGTTTCGCGCTGAGGCGCGCGATCGTGATGAAGGCAACGCACAACACGACCGCTTCTACGATGGCGGCGACTGCATCGTTGAACGTCCGATCAGCGTTGAGGTCGTCGGACGCCGAGATGATCGGAAACAGCAGGGCGACTACACAGGCAAGCACCAACCACACCTGACCCGAGCGCTTCGGCACGAGCGCAAAACTCGCGAACGCGATCGCGAGCCAGGTGAGATTGAGCAGTAACTCCATACAGTACCCAGTATACGACTACGGACCGCAGACAGTCTCGATCAAAATCGCACAGACCTGATACGGATCCATGTTCGCTGCCGGCCGGCGGTCCTCGAAGTAGCCTTTCCCGGCATTGACGGTCGCCATCGGAATGCGGACGGAAGCGCCGCGATCAAACTGCCCGTAACGGAATTCGTGGAGCGCCGATGTCTCATGCAGTCCGGTGAGACGTTCCTCGTTATGCGCGCCGTAGACTTTGATGTGCTCGTTATGGCGCTTTTCGAGTTTTTTCATCGCCTCTTCGATCACTTTGATACCGCCGGAGTCGCGCATCGGTTTCGTGGAAAAGTTCGTGTGCGCGCCGGCGCCGTTCCAATCGCCCTTCACCGGCTTCGGATAGAGCGTCGCGCTGACTCCGAATTCTTCTCCCACGCGATAAAGCAGCCATCGCGCCAGCCAGAGGTCGTCTGCGATATCCGGCGCACCGATGGCGCCAACCTGAAACTCCCACTGCGCCGGCATCACCTCGGCATTTGTGCCGACGATGTGAATTCCAGCCTTCATGCACGCATGCGTGTGCGCCTCCACCACGTCGCGCCCGAAGACTTCATCGCTGCCAACGCCGCAGTAATAGC
>QHVX01000328.1:511-4563 GCA_003222375.1 Acidobacteriota bacterium | reverse complement strand
CTCAGCATCAGGATGACGGTAGCATGAGGCCATGCAGCTCGGCCGTCGCGGCTCGCGACGCGTCCTCATCGCCGTCATCGTCCTCGGATTCGCGCTGCGATTGAGCGTCTGGCCGCGCGTTTTCAGCAGCGGCCACGTCTATCTCGATGGTCCGGACGGTTACTACCACCTGCGTCGCGCGGCGATGACGATGCAGCACTGGCCGCTGGTCCCGCAGTTCGATCCGGCGATCAATTATCCCGCCGGCGGAACGATCAGCTGGCCTCCGCTATTCGATGGGCTGCTCGCCACGCTGGCGCTTCCATTCCGATCGGACCACGCGCTGGAGGTCATCGGCGCGCTGTTGCCGGCGTTTCTGGGAGCGCTGCAGCTCATCGCGCTCTACATGGTGGTGCACTCGCTTCGCGGACGGCGCGCCGCGCTCGTTGCGGTGATCGTCGCCGCCATTCTCCCGGCGGTCGTCCGCTACACGCTCCTCGGCAACCTCGATCACGACCCGTTCTTTTCGCTGTGCCTTCTCATTGCGCTTCTCGGTGTCGCTCGAGAAAACGCATGGCTGATTGCGGCCGGTCTCACATGTGCCGTACTTGGCTGGGCGGGGGCGGTCGTCGGCGTCGCGATCGTCACCATCGTTTTTTTGGTGGCTGGCGAGCGCAGTCGCGCGCTCGCGATCGGATCCACAATCGCGGCGGTTGTCGTTTTGCCTTTCGTAATTGTGAGCGCGTGGCGTGGCGCGACGTTCGAGGGTTTGTCATGGCTGCACGTTGGCGCTCTCGCGGTTGCCGGGTTGCTGGGTAGCCTTGTTGCTCGGTTACGTACGCTCGCGATCGTGCACGGAATCGCGCTGCTGGTCCTCGCTCCGATTTGCATTCGACCGTTCATCGCGGGTGCGCGTTATGCCGCCGGCGACGCGCCGATCCTCGCGATGGTGGCCGAGGCGCAGCCGTTGCTGAAGCTCTTCGGGACGTTCGACGTGCGTCCGATGCTCATCCGCTTCGGATTTCTGCCACTTCTCGTCATCGGCGTTGCGGCACTAAAACTGCGAGACCGCGAAACCCCGCGACCGCGAGACTTCATCTTCGTCGCGCCGTGGGTGGCGATCACGTTCGTGTTGGCGCTCCTGCATTCGCGCTTCAGTTTCGATGCCGGCCTCGCGCTGGCGGCGTTTGCCGGAATCGCCTTTGATGCCACCAAGCCGAAAATTCTGGCGATCGCGTTGCTGCCGATTCTTCCGGCATACATTCCGTTGCCTACGCTCGAAGGTTTCAACTTCTATTTGCGTCCGAATGCGCTTCGCGATTATCAGATGGACGGCATCTGCAGTTGGCTGCGCTCCCGCCCGCCCGGTGCGGTCCTCGCGCCGTGGTCCTTTGGTCACTGGATCGTGTGGATCGCAAAGAAGCCGGTGGTGATCGGGCCGATGCTGTCGGTCGGGCAATCGGAATTCGTGGACGGGCTGCGATTCTTCTTTCTCGAAGACCCCGCCGCCGCACAGCGATTCGCAAAGAGTCACGGCGTGCGCTACGTGATGGTCACGCCGGAGATGTCATCGATCGAAGCGCGTGCGCGCGTGGCGGGACTCGACCCGGCGCGTTACCGCGATCCGCGAATTTACGCAAAAACAATCGGCGCGCGGTTGACGTTCGGTGGCCCCGTTTCCGGTTTCACCGAAGTCGTCCGCGCGCCGATGGTGCGTGTGTGGCGCGTTGACTAGAAGCTGAGACGCAGTCCGAGGCGCGCCTGCCAGCGCGAACGCAGGTCGGCTACCTGGAACTGTTTGCCAGGTGTGAGCGAACCGAAATTGCGGGTGCCGTCGGCGTTCAACGTCGTCGAGGCTTCGCGATACACCGGTTTGCCGCTGGGATCGTTGCCGAGGTACGTCACCGGGCTCGTGTTCTGATTCGAGATGAAGTACACATTGCCCCAATCCTTGTTCAGCATATGCAGCAGATTCAGGATGTCGGCGTCGATCTGCGCTCGCACCGTGCGCACGGGCAGCGCAAGGGAATAGTGCAAATCGACCTCGCGGGACCACGGCTCGAACGATTCGTACTTGTTGAGAACCCGCGCCTGGTTCGGATTGACGCCGGCTGACGAGACGAAATTCGAAAAGATGCTCGCGTCGAGCGCCGTGCGTCCGGTTCCACAGGGAGCGGCGGCTGTCGGTACGGTGGATGCCGGCGTCTGCGACGGGCAGAGAATCATCTTGTCGGCGCCGCCGGGAACGTAGAGCAGGTCGTTGGTTGCGTACTGATCTTTATTGATGTCGGTGCCGAACAGCAGTGAGTACGGACGGCCGGACTGCGCATTCCAGTACAGGCCGAACGTATGCGTGACCGGTCCGGTCGGCAGGTCGTACGTGATTGCGGCATTGATGCGATGCTTCTGCAGGAAGACCGAGTTGGCGACTGTCGGTGTGAAAATATCGCCCTTGGTGTGTTCGAAACGCCAATTCGAAATCGCGCGGCTCGACGTTCCCTCGAAGGCGGATTTCGCGTCCTGATGGGCGTAAGAAGCGGTCATGGTCAGTCCATGCGTGAAAGGACGCACAAATTGGAGTGTTTGTGTGAACTCGTGGCCCTTGGTCGTGTTGGTGAGGAAGGTCGCGTCGAAGATCTGCGTGCTCACCAGGGAATACGTCGGGCGTCCGTCGAGCGGGCTCGTTCCAGTCTGCGTTCGGTTCACGTTGGTGTAGTAGATGTCCTCCTGCACCTTCGAGTAGAGAGCTTCGACGGTTCCGCGAATTCCCCAGATCAGATCGCGGTCATATCCGAGGGTTCCGCGAAGGACGCGGGGGAACTTGAAGTTGGGATCGACCATGTCGACGGAGACCGCGCCGCCCCCGGACACGTTGAGGTTTCTCGGCTGATTGTTGGGATCAGGATTGAATGCCGGCCGTGTGCAGTTCGTGGCGGCCGTGCACACCAGCGCCACCGTCGCGACTCCGGTTCCGCCGTAGGCGTTGGAAATCCAGACGTACGGCGCGCGGCCGGAGAAGACGCCGATGCCGCCGCGAACCTGCTGGTTGCCGCCCATCAGCGGGTTCCAGTTGAAGCCGAGTCGAGGCGACCAGACGATCGTGTTCTTCGGCTTGAATGAGGTGCTGTAACCCGGCAGCGCGGTCGCGACGAGCGGGTTGAAGACCGGGGTCCGCGCGCAATCCGAAAATGAGCGACAGATTGTTGTTCATGTGCCAGGTGTCGCTGCCATAGAGGCCGTACTGGCTGGCCTTGAAAGCCACCGGAGCTCTCGGATTGGATCCAGTCGCGAAGCTGATGCGGTACTCGGTCGGCTGGGCGCCCTGCTCGAATGCTGCCACAGTCGGGAAAAAGTAGTAGCCGTAGAACTCGGAGAGAAAGAGGTTCTTGAACTTGAAGATCTCGTTGTGCGTGCCGAAGACGAACTGGTGATTGCCGCGGACGAGCGTGAAATCATCGGTCAGTTCGGTGATCTTCTGATCGAGCGCGTTGGCACCCGAGAATCGCTCGGTGCCGGTGTTCAGCGTCGCGTTCTGATTTGCGCCGCCGATCTCGATGCTGGGGAAGATCACCGGCGTGGTGCGATGCTCGCGAATGGTCTGATATCCGATGCGCGCCTCATTGAACATCGTCGCGCTGAAAATGCTGTTGGCTTGCGCGACCGATGAGTTTGTTTTGCTCTCGAACGAATAGATGGAGGTTGGGAAGCGGAAGCGCGAGGCGGAACGGTCGGCGATGACGTCGTTGCTGGCGCTGACGTAGTTGTGACGTACGGTGACTGCGTTGGAATTATTGGCGTTGAAGTCGAGGCGGCCGAAGAAGAGATCGCTTGGATTGTTCTTGGTGATGTCCCCCAGCGAGCCCGGATCGTAGTTGTATTTGGTCTTCAGAATGTCAGCTAGACGCGCTGCGCTGCAGCCCGCGACGGCTCCGCAGACGGCATCCTGCGTCGCATTGGCGTAGTTCGTGGCAGCGCTGCCGTCGGCGGAGGTTCCGTTCGGCTGATTCAGACGATTGCGTTCGCCGCTCGTGAAGAAAAAGAGCTTGTCGCGGAGGATCGGTCCGCCGATACGT
>QHVX01000328.1:0-338 GCA_003222375.1 Acidobacteriota bacterium | reverse complement strand
CAGCGAAATGGGCTGCGTGTTTGCCTGGCCGCCGGGAGTGCCGGTTCCGGCAAGACCGAACAGGTCATTGTTGACGGCGCCGTCGATCTGGATGTTGTTGTAACGATTGTTGCGGCCGGCCACATTGACTACCGTGGCTGACGCATCGCTTGCATCGACTGTGAAATACGGATTCGTGCGCGCGAAGTCCTGCAGCGAACGATTGACGGTCGGGAGATTTTCAATCTGTTTCGTCGAGACCTGCGACTCCGAACCGGTATGGTTTGGATTGATGATCGGATCCGAAATCGCCGTGACGGTAATGGCCTCCGACACGGTCGCGAGCCCGAGGGCGAGGG
>QHVX01000327.1 GCA_003222375.1 Acidobacteriota bacterium | reverse complement strand
CGTCTTCAAGTACTCCGGGATCAGCGAAAAGGTATGGCGCAACATGTCGGGCTTGCGCGTGTAGAGCACGCTGCAGTCGATCGGCGTGAAGAACCACTTGTGCGGGTTCACGACGATCGAGTCGGCCGATTCGATGCCGTTCCACAGCCATCGGAACGACGGTTCGACGGTCGCGGAGCCGGCGTAGGCGGCGTCGACGTGCAGCCACATTTTTTCGCGCGCCGCGATTTTCGCGATCTCGGGAAGTGGATCGACGGACGCGATCGAGGTCGTGCCGAGTGTTGCCGTGACGGCGCAGGGCAACGCGCCGATCGCGCGATCGCGTTCGATGGCGGCATCGAGCGCGTCGGGCCGCATGCGGAATTTTTCGTCGCTCTCGATCCGCTCGATTCCGCTTGCGCCGAAGCCGAGAGCCAGCGCGCCTTTTTCGATCGACGAATGCGCGTGCTCGGAGCAATAGACTTTCAGCGGCGGCAGATCGCGGCCCGTCATCCCCTTGCCGCGGATGTCGAGGCCGAGCGCTTCGCGAGCGGCAGCCAGAGCGAGGAACGAGTTGATGGACGCAGTGTCGTTGATGATTCCGAACAGTCCGTCCGGCAATCCGAGCGACTTCCGCAGCCACGCCAGGGTAACGGTTTCGAGCTCGGTGACCGACGGCGACGTCTTCCAGATCATGCCGTTCAGATTGAGCGCAGCCATCAGCAGCTCGGCGAGAATGCCGGCCTGCGATCCCGTGATCGCGAAGTAGGCGAAGAACGCCGGATGGTTCCAGTGCGTCACGCCGGGCAGGATCTTCGATTCGAACTCCGCGAGCAGATCGTCGTAGCTGCGGCCGCCCATCGGCATGGCAGGAAATTGCGACGCGATCTGTCCCGGCTTGACGTTCGACAGCACGCGGTGGTTGTCGACGCCATCGAGGTAATCGGCGATCCAGTCGATCAGCCGGTGACCGGCCTCGCGAAAGTCACGACTCGACGGGTCGAGCTTCGGCACGCGGCGAGTCTTTCATTGCCGCCGCGGTCTTCGCAAGAGTCAGGAAGACGACGTAGGTGATCGGGATCGCAATCTGGTCGGTCAGACGCGGCCACGACGTGGCGACGTGCCAGCGCGCATCGTGCGGCGTCGCGAAGTAAGAGCCGATGTAGAAAACGAGCTGGATGTCTGTCGCGAGAAGCACAAAGGCTTCGCGGCGGCGCGCAACCGACGGCACGATGAGCAGGCCCAGAAGAATGCTTCCCCAGAACCACGGCTCGTAGAGATGCACGGCAAGGTAAACGAGAATCTCGCCGGCAAATCCGAGGCGGTAGAGGACGCGGCCGATCGCCGACCCGCTTGCGATGTCAGTCGCCAGATGGTGCGTCGCGCGAAGAATCAGCCACGGAAATGCGATCGCGAACGCGGGCCATAGGCGGACCACAGCGCGCCACCGCACGATGATCAACGCGATCGTGACGGAGACCAGCAGCGCGAGACCTTCATTTTTCGTGCTGGCGGCGAGGCCGAGAAGGATCGCGCCGTGTCGCCAGGCGGCCGAACCGTCCGTCTGCAGCCCACGGCGCACGAACAGAAGTCCCGCGACGCCAAACGCAATCAGCGGTCCTTCAGCCAATCCGGGATAGCGGCTGGCAGCGAGGCCTGTGACGGTGAGCGTGACCAGAGCCGCCGGCACGACGGAAGTTTCCTCCGACGCGAGGCCGCGAATGATCAACAAAAGC
>QHVX01000326.1 GCA_003222375.1 Acidobacteriota bacterium | reverse complement strand
TGGCCATCCGAATCGAAGCCAGTGGATTCTTGAACTCATGCGACACGTCCGAGGCGAACGCCTCGGTCGACTGCTGATGCAATTCGAGCCGGCGCGTCAGACGTTCGAGCGCGCGCGCGAGGTCGCCGATTTCGTCGCGCTTCATCGATCCCTTGAATCGGCCGCGGAGACGCCCGCGATAATCGGCGACTTCGCCGGCCTCTTTTCGAAGTTGCCGCAGCGGCTGCACGATCGTCGTGCTCACCAGCAACGTCAGAAAAATCGCGACGAGAACCGACGCCATGAAAATTTGCAGAATCGCGAGCCGCACCGCGTGAATGTCCTGGCGGATGTCGTCGGTTGTCTGCGACACCAGCACCGCGCCGGTGACATCGCCGCGATGGTAGATCGGAAGCGCGACGTACAACGTCACGTGTCGCGGGGGCCAGGCCGAGACGCGCTTCTCGACGCCGGTCCGGCCCACAAAGGCCGCCAGAAGCTCCGTTCCTTTCAAAGTCGGCGAGTGTTCGTAGTCATCGCTCGATGTCAACCGCCGCGTCATCGGACGCAGCCAGCCCAGCGGTTTCGCGAAGAGCGCAGCCCCGGCGCGATACAGCCAATTCTTCTGAGCGGCTGTCTCCTCTTCATCCTCTGACATCTGCAGCGGACCGGTGTCGGCGGTGACTTTGCCGGCCGGATTCACGAGGCGGACGCGCTCATCGCCGAATCGAACGTTGCGCAGAACGGCGTTCGCGTTCGCGCCGCTCTGCATTGTCGAGACGATGAGGCGTGCCTGCCGTTGCATCGAATCGACCTGCGCCGTTTCGAGATGCTGTTCGTAGCTGCCGATGAACAGCACGCCGGCGACCGGCAAAAAGACCACCAGGAGGTTGAAGAGCGCCAGCCGGATCGAGATCCGCGACAGAAATTGCGATGGACTCGGCATCACTTGGCCTCGGGCTGATAGCGATA
The DNA here is from genome assembly GCA_003222375.1 of Acidobacteriota bacterium. Classification (GTDB taxonomy): domain Bacteria; phylum Acidobacteriota; class Thermoanaerobaculia; order Gp7-AA8; family Gp7-AA8; genus Gp7-AA10. Next base: position 4,549 of record QHVX01000326.1, on the reverse strand, counting down.
GCCCATGCCGTACACGGTGTCGATGCGGTCGAACTGTGGATCGACGGCCTCGAATTTTTTTCGAATGCGCTTGACGTGGCTGTCGATCGTGCGCTCGCTGACGTAGTTGTCGTGCGGATATCCCTCGCGCGTGAGCTGGCGGCGCGTCTTGACGTGTCCGGGATGTCGCACCAGCGCCTGCAGCATCATGAATTCGGTCACGGTCAGCTCGATCGGCTGGCCTTTCCACCGGACAATGAATCGTTGCGGGTCGAGCTCGAGCGATCCGACGGAGAGAAACGTGTCGTCGTCACGCGATGAAGTCGCACGGCGCGCCGCGCGGCGAAAGAGCACCCGGACGCGCGCGACGAGCTCACGCATCGAGAACGGCTTGCACAGATAGTCGTCCGCGCCTAACTCCAGGCCCAGGATGCGATCCACTTCGTCATCGCGAGAGGTGAGGAAGATGATCGGCACATTGTCCGACGCTCCGCGAATCTTGCGGCACAGCTCGAGTCCATCCATGCGCGGCATCAGGATGTCGAGGATCACGAGGTCGGGCATCTTCTGCTCGAACGCGCTCCACGCTTCGACGCCGTCGGCGTAAGGCTCGACCGCGTAACCCTCGCGGCGCAGCGCGAACGCGACTGTCTCGCGGATGTTCGCTTCATCGTCAATCACAGCAATCGCCGCCATCTTTTTGATTGTAACGGCACGCGGCACCCGGCACGCGGCACGCCTTTTTTTCGCCACAATCCGGCCGCGAACTTTCCTGAAGCCGGCCCCTCCCGCGCCACAGCGTGAGCGGATCTTGTTGAGCGGAGGGACAGGCGATGATTCGCAAGCTCGCACTTCTCATCACACTTCTGATTCCGATTGCCGCTTCCGCCCAAGTCACGCTCGACGAGGTCAAAGGCGGCACGCTCCTTCTGAAAACAAAGCAACCGGGCGTCTACGTCGCCGCGCCGACGGTGGAGACCGACGTCGATCTCCACGTGCGCGGGATGATTCTTCGCGGCGAGGTCACGCAGCGCTTCCTCAATCCGCAATCGATGTGCGTCGAGGCGATTTACGCGTTTCCGCTGCCGGAAGACGCCGCCGTCGACACGCTGCGCATGAGAGTGGGCAATCGCGTCGACGCGAAGCAAACCTACGAAAAAGCCAAGCGCGAAGGCAAGAAGGCTTCGCTGCTCACGCAGGAGCGTCCGAATCTCTTCACAGTTTCGATCGCGAATATCGGTCCGGGCGAGAACGTGACGGTCGCGATCGCGTATCAGCAATCGGTCGACTACAAGGACGGCGCGTTCCGGCTGCGATTTCCGATGACGGTCGGGCCGCGCTACTTGCCGGCGGGCAATGTAGAACCGGTTCTTAGCCGGTTGGCGTTCAAGCCGGCTGGAGAGCCGGCTCTACATCTGACGGTCGATCTCGACTCCGGCTTTTCACTGAAGGAGGTGTCGAGCACATATCACAAGATCGACACGACGGTGATCAGCGGTTCGCGCTACAAGATTTCGCTGCACGGCGACGTGGCAGCCGATCACGACTTCGAGCTCGTGTGGCAACCCGACCTCGGAAGCGAGCCGAAGTCGGCGCTCTTCACTGAAAAGGATTACGCCCTGCTGATGGTTCTCCCGCCTCCCGCCGGCCGAGGAGTGCGGCTGCCGAAAGAATCGATTTTCATCATCGACACGTCGGGCTCGATGGGCGGTCCGTCAATCGACGAAGCCAAATCGGCGTTGCTGCTCGCCATAGATCATATAGATATATCAGATATATTTAACATCATAGAATTCAACTCGGTCACCCACGAGCTTTGGACGGATGCCCGCCCCGCGACATCCGGAAATATCGTCGAAGCGAAGCGGTTCGTGAGCGCGCTGCTGGCGAACGGCGGGACCGAGATGATGCCGGCGCTGGAAGCGGCGTTTCGCGATCCGTCGCCGAACGAGAACGTTGTCCGCCAGGTCATCTTCATGACTGATGGCCAGGTCGGTAACGAGCAGCAGCTCTTCTCCTTCATCCGCGCGCACCTCGGCCGCAGCCGTTTGTTCACGGTCGGAATCGGCTCGGCGCCCAACTCGCACTTCATGCGCGATGCAGCGCGGTTCGGCCGCGGAACATTCACCTACATCGGCAGCTCGAACGAGGTGCAGGAAAAGATGACCGCGCTGTTCCAAAAGCTCGAGAGCCCGGTGCTGACCAATGTCGAATTGCACTTCGATGATCCATCGGTCGAGATGTGGCCGCAGCGGATTCCCGATCTTTATTCCGGCGAGCCGGTCGTCGTGGCGGTGAAATTTTCCAAGCCGGCCGGCCGTGTCGTCGCATCCGCGAAGCGCGGCGGCGAGCAATGGAACATGGAGCACCGGCTTCAGCCGGTTGGCGATGAAGAGTCAGGAATTGCGAAACTCTGGGCGCGCAGAAAGATCGAAGCGCTCAGCGACAGTGAAGGCGATGCGGTGCGGCCGCAGATCGTCGAGCTCGCGCTCGCCCATCATCTTGTCAGCCAGTTCACGAGTCTCGTGGCGGTTGACCACACACCTTCCGGCGTGCCGCTGCAGAACTGCGAAACGCGCGCAGTGCCAGTCAACCTGCCTGAGGGTTGGGGCGGAGTCGATGGATCGCTGCCCGGAACCGCGACACCGGCGCCCCTTTACATGCTCATTGGAATTGTGTTGATCGCGATTGCAGTCGCAATCAAGGTTCGGAGTTGATTATGAAGCGCCTCGTCCTCATCGGTTCGCTCGCGGTCGCCGGCGCGCTGTGTTTTGCACATGGTGCCTGGATGGTCGCAAAAGCACAGCTTGCGCAGGTGCTGCTCGAGCGAGCGTGGGCGCGAACGCTCCACGGCGAACAGGGCGTGAAGCCGTGGGGATGGGCCGACACCTGGCCGGTCGCGAAGATTGAATTTCGCCGCCAGCGCGAGAGCTACATCGTGCTGTCCGGCGCCAGTGGACGTACGATGGCGTTCGGTCCCGGGCATGTCGATGGAACCGCTGCTCCGGAGGCGATCGGCAACTGCGTGATCTCCGCGCATCGCGACACGCAGTTCGCCGTGCTGCGCGACGTCGAAGTCGGCGACGAAATCGTTCTGCAGACGCGCGATCGTCGCTCGATCCGCTATCGCGTCGTCGAACATCGCATCGCGCACAAAACCGACACCTCACTCCTCGAGCCATCACGTGGACGGATCCTCACGCTCATCACGTGCTTTCCGTTCGACGCGATCCGCCCGGGCGGTCCGCTCCGCTACGTCGTCATCGCCCAGGCGGTGTGAGGTGGTTTATGAGGCTCTACGCAGGATTCATCCGCACCGAAAACATGAAGATCTGGTTCTGGATCTCGTGCTGGGATGACGCGCCCTTCTTCGAAGTGCCGCTGGCGGCCTGAGACTACTCGCGGTCGGCGTACAATCAAAAGTTCCCATGTGGCGAAACCTGCCGCGATTCCCTCTTGCTGTTTTCATCGCGATTCTTTTGTTCGCGCCGCAGGTTTTTGGCGGGTGTCCGTCCTTCACTGACTCGAACGTGACGTTGACGGCAGGGACGACGCCGCGCCTGACAACCGCCGATCTCAATGGCGATGGAAAGGCCGATATCGTTGTCGCAAACCGGGGTTCGGGCACGATTTCAGTGCTCTTGGGAAACGGCGATGGCACGTTTGGAGCGGCGACGAACACCACCGTCGGCTCGGGCGTGGGCAATCTCATCGTCGTGGATGTCAATCTCGACAGCAAACTCGATGTCGTAGTGACCTGGTCCAACACCGTGTCTGTCTTTCTAGGAAATGGAGATGGCACTCTCCAAATGCCTACGAATTACACCGTCCCGCAAGGCGGCGGCCCACTTGCCGCAGGCGATCTCAATGCAGATGGCTGGCCCGATCTCGTTGTTGGAACGGACGGGGCGGCGATTCTGCTGAACAACGGCAACGGAACGTTCTCAGTTCTGCCCTCTCGCGTCGCAAGCGGTTTTGTTACCTATGGTTTCCTGATCGCGGATTTTAATTTAGACGGCAAGAACGACCTCGCCGTTCTCGTCATCGATGGCTTCAGGTTGTACCCCGGAAATGGAGACGGAACGTTTGGCGCGCCGACGTGGGTGTGGGGATCCCTGGCGCAGGTTGGAAGGTTTGCGGTTTACGACCTGAATCGAGATGGCCGCCCGGACGTATTTCTCGTTACTGGACAAGCCAAAATCCATGGTGCCGCTTGGGTCTTTCTGGGCGACGGTCTCGGAATGTTCACTGCGAATCAGGTGGGGCAGGTCGTGGGCGCGGTGAATTCTTTTGTCGACCGCGATGTGAACGGCGACGGCCTCGTCGACTTTATCGAGTCGTCCGTCTCCACAGGACCAGGTCCTTACACGCTGGAGGATTCCAGATTGGTTACTCATCGCAGGTCCTCGAGTTGTCGATGGCGGGCGCGGACTTCAATGGCGATGGCACAACGGACCTGGCCGTCTTGCCCAACGATCCGTACGGTACCAACACATTTCGCATTCTGCTGAATCACTACACCAGCGGATGCGACATGACATCGATCTCACCCTCGCGCGGGCCGATTTCC
>QHVX01000067.1 GCA_003222375.1 Acidobacteriota bacterium | reverse complement strand
AACGAGATACTCCGACGCCAGTTGCGCGACCCCGATTGGGGTTTGCGACCGCGGGCCGTAACTCAGTAGTTTTGGTGTCGAAAAGGGGTTCACCGACATTGTGTAAAGGGCACCGTATTGGTGCAGCAAGATGGCGACCGTCGCGCGACCCTTCGCAGCGATGTCGACGAAATAGAACGATGCTGGCACGTCCCATTTGTACTCCAGCGCCGCGAACGTGATCCCATCGTCGGTATGGAGGACTGAGACGTGCCGCTGATCGACGGTTGCCAAAAGGAGATTTTGACCGTCGGTGAAAATTTGGAAAGGCGAATCGTAGCTCGCAGGGTAGAGAATGCGCGGCGGTCGCAATTCGCCGGTGACGGTCAGATCCGCGGCGGTGAGATACGAAGTTCCGTTGACAGTCGCATTTCCGATCTCAATGTAGTGGTCCCGGAACCAACGCAGTCGTGGCTCGAATGTGCGCAGCGGGACATCGAAAACAATCTGACCCCGCAGGTCGACTCGAACCGCACGATTTTCTGTTCGGCGGCCGCCATCGACGCGTAGATAGGTGAACCCGCTCGGATCAGCCACAACAGACGGCATGCTCATGACATCACGGAAGTAAGGGAGGACGGTTTTGCTGGTCAAAGGCTGTCCTTCCAGATCTGTGATGACCGCACCGAGTGCCGTCGATATGCCCCCGTCGCCCCAGACTGCGAAGAAGCACGCGCTGTCTCCGCAGGTTGCGCGAATCAGCTGTCCATGCGCGACCCGTACCTTGGACGGAGTTGTCCGATCATTCACGCGAGATGCGTAGATGAAGCCATCCTCCTCCGACCAGAAGTAGAGCGGTCGTCCGCTGGACTGTATGTAGGCTTCGCCTCCAACGGCTGCTCGTGAGCTCAAGTCCGGTGTGCCGTTGAAATCGACGTGCGTTTGTACGGCTCGCGAATGCTGAATACTCGGCAACGTGCGGACATTGAAGCCGTCGTCCGCAGCAACGATCCCGAGATAGGTCTCTTGCACCGCATCGACGGTGAATTTGGCGACGCGTGTCTCAGGCGTCATCCGGATGCCCGGCGCGACGTTTTCGGCTTGGAGTGTTAGGGGGCAGAGAAGAGCGATGAGGACGAGGGACTTGGGCATACCGGCGATTGATACGAAACTTGAGCAACGCACGTCCTGCGCCAGTCGATCCCGCCGCAGTTGCCAGGTTGCTCGGCGAGCAACCGAGCACCCCAGCAACCTTTTGATACCCTTCGTGGCCGATGGCGATCGACGCGGAACTGCTCGAAATCCTCGCCTGTCCGCTCGACAAGGAAGAGGTCAAGCCGATTGCGTTGTCGGAGAGCCGTCGCACGTCCGTGCGAGACAAATTCCGCGACAAGTTCCGCGGCGAAGAACCGGTCGTCGAACAGGGCCTGCAGTGCGTGAAGTGTCATCGCGTGTATCCGATCGTCAGCGATATTCCCGTCATGCTGGTTGAAGAAGCGTTCGAGGAAGCGTGACGTGGCTCAGACGACGCCTATCACTTCCTGAAGAGACGCCCACTTCCGTCGTCCTCGCGATCGCGTTCTATCTTTGCCACATTCTCTGCTCGGGCTGGGTCGCGTCGTCGGAATGCTTCGTGGCGTTCGCGTTGATGGCGTTCCTTTACGCGCTGTTCCGAAAACGCATTCGTCTTTCGTTTCACATTCTTTATTTCCCGCTGATGGTTTACGGAATCGCGTCGACTGCGTCGGCTTTGACCGCGCCTCGCGCGATTCATGCGGTCGGTGAGAACGCGCTGTGGCTGAAGATGGCCCTCTTTCCGATGGCGTTGATTCTTTTCCGAAATGTGCCGCGTTCGCGCGATCTCGCGTTGAAGGCGCTTCTGATCTTCGGCGTGTTCTCCGCGGCCTGGGGTCTCTTCCAGTATTTCGTGCTCGCGCAGCGCGATCTCGAGCATCGAATCACCGGGCCGACCGCGCATGTGATGACGTTGTCGGGGCTGTTGCTCGCCGTCGCGCTCGTCTTTCTCGTCCTCTGGATTCACGACCTTCGCAATCTGTGGCTCCTCGGAGGCACGCTCGTCGTCACGCTCACCCTCCTGCTGACATTCACCCGCAGCGCGTGGATCGGGTGGGTGGTGGGGGCGGGAATTCTCTTGGTCTCGAAGCGGCCGCGCATGCTGATCTTCGCGGTGCCGGCCGTCGTGTTCTTCATCACACTCATGCCACTGCCGTTGTTCGGAAGACTCGTTTCGAGTTTCGATGTGCGGCAGTCGTCGAATCTCGACCGCATCCGGATGATCCAGGCCGGCGTCGAGATCATTAAAGACTACCCACTCCTCGGCGTCGGGCCCGCCAACGTCAAGGAGGTCTATCCGCTGTACCGCAAGCACGACGCGCCGCGGTTTCGCATTCCGCATCTGCACAACAACCTCGTGCAACTCTGGGCCGAGCGGGGCGTGATGGCCGTGGCCGCCTACGTTCTCTTTCTCGCTCTTTTTCTTCGCGAATGCGCGAAAGGCTGGAACGGGCCGGCAAGCCGATTTGCCGAGATCGGCGTGGCCGTGACTTTTGGTCTAGCCGCGGCGGGCTTGTTCGAGTTCAATTTCGGCGATACCGAGGTTTTCTGGGTGCTTCTGGACATCTGCGCGCTTGTTGTTGCCTGTATCGAGCAGGCTCGGCAGTCGAATGAACCGCCGCTCATCGCTGTTCCTGTCAACCGTCCGTAACCTTTCCAAAATGCAGGCGTCGAACGGGATAGATAGGCGGGAGATGAAGCACCTGAGCGATCAGGAGCTAATGCGCATCGTTCAGGCGGGCGATTTCTCTCCCGCTTCGGAGATTTACGACCGGTACAGCAGCCGTATTTACAACTTCGCGTATCGCTTTTTGAAGAATAGCGAGGCGGCTGAAGACGCGACGCAGGAAGTCTTTGTCAAGATGCTCAAGCACGCCAACCAGTTTCATGGTGACGCAAAACTCTCGACCTGGCTCTTTTCGATCACGGCAAACTGGTGCCGCGACTACCTGCGAAAATCCGACAACAAAGCCAAGGAAGCCGAGGATGTGCTGGTGACGCTGCCGGCTCCGGCCGAGTATTCGCCGGAGCGGACACTCGAGCAGCGTGAAAACGCGAAGAGAATTCAAAAGGCCTTGACCGCGCTGACGCCCGAACAGCGCGAGGCCATTCTGCTCTCCCGGTATCAGGGTCTTTCCTACGCCGAGATTGCCCAGATCTCGGGATGTTCCGAGGGGGCTGTGAAAACGCGAGTGTTTCGGGCGATGGAAACGCTCAAAAAGGCGCTCACCGGCAAAGAGCGCGGAGGTGACCGATGTCTGACTGCGATGTGATGCGAGAAAGCATGCCGCTGCTGCTGACCGAGTCTCTCGATGACGCATCAACACATCGAGCGCTGCGCGACGTGCGGCGCCGAATGGGCCGGCTATCGCGAGACATGGCAAAGCCTCGGCGATCTTCCGGAGGTTGAAGTTCCCGCTGCGTTGAAAGCGCGCTTCCTGGCCAGCGTCGGTGAGCTCGATGCGCCCGTTGTTCAGTTCAAGCGGCCGGCTGAGAGCCGGCCCCACACTCGATGGCTGGCGCAGGCGGCTGCTGCGGTCATCATCGCGGGCGGATCGTATTGGATCGGACATCGCGCGATTCCGATTCAGATCGCGCCGAGCCCTGCCACCGTCAACGCGCCGTACTCGATCGCTGAATCGCGCGTTCTTACCGCCAGCGCGATCAGCCCCGACATCGAGGGGCGTCCCGACATTCAAAATGTCTCGTTCCTCGATTCGAACGCGAACAACGACGACGTCGGGCTTTCATTCGACATCACGTCCCACGTCACGGTGCATGGACGTGCAACCGACAAGAGCATGGTGCGTCTGATGCGCTACGTGCTCGAGAACGAGGCGCACACGCCGGGGCGTTCGCGCGCCATCGATTGGGTGAAGACGACGTATTCGCGTCCCGGCAACGGAAATCTCGAGATTGCCGATGCGCTCGCGACAGTGCTGCGCAACGATTCGCACGAAGGCGTCCGCATCAAGGCGGTCGAGACACTGAATCGCATGCCGGGCAGCGTCTCCTCCGACACGCGCGAGGCGCTGATCCAGGCGCTGAAGAGCGATCCGAATCCTGCGGTTCGCATCAAGGCGGTTGAAGCCCTTGCGAATCTTGCCCGCTCGGGCGCGACCTTCGACTCTGCGACGGTCGACACACTCCGCCAGAAGGCGGTGCAGGGCGATGAAAACGTCTATGTCCGAGTGAAAGCCGCGGAGGCATTGAGCAGCATCCATCCCTGATGCGATCGAGAATTTTCATCTACTGCGCGACCATCGCGCTCCTCGCCTCGACCAACGCGGTCGCGGCGAACGTCGCCGTCACCGAACGACTGATCAAAGACTTGTCGCTCGAAAACGACGGCACGTTGTGGATCGATAACGCGATCGGCAACATCGATGTTGTGGGAAGTGACGTCGCAAATATGGGCGTCACGGTCTTCAAGACCACCACGGCAGTCGATCGGGCGGCGTTGGACGAAGGACGCGAGCAGACGGTCATCAGCTTCGAGGGCAACCAGAGCTCCAGGTTAGTTCGGACAATTCTTCCTGGCGTGCTGTCGCCGCGTTGGACCAGTGCGGTCTCTTACGTCATCCGCGTCCCGCGAACAACGCACATCCGGATCGCCACAAGAAGAGCCGATCGAATCCACATCGCAAACATCAGCAGCGACGTGACCGTGAAGAGCTTCGCCGGCACAATCATCGTTGACGGCGTGACCGGCGGTTCGATCGTCGACACGATCAACGGCAAGGTCGTCTACATCTATCGACAGAAACCGACGGCCGGCGCGCAGATTCAGGCAGTGAACGCCGACATCTACGTCAACGTGCCGCCCGACTCGAACTTCAACTGGATCGCAGACACTCTTCGCGGCGACGTTCTCACGAACCTGCCCGTCCGCGCGGAGTTTCTGAGCAATGTATTCCGTGGGGCGGTCAATGCTCCGGGTGGGCCAATCCTCTCCATGCAGACGCTCCTCGGCAACATCCACTTGCTCGGCAATGGTCTCGATCCGCAGAAGACACACTCTCTGCGTGAAAGCGCCGCTGCGGATTCGAGAACGTTGCGCCGCGTCCAGACGAAGACCACGCTGATGATGCAGCCTGCGAAACGGATTCAACTTCCAATCGCGATGGGTTCTTTCGACCTTTCTGCGTCGGTTGCCGATGTCGAGGTCGGCGAGGTCCGCGGGCCGGCGCGCGTAGAGACCGGAGCGGGCGAGATCAAACTCGGTACCGTCAACGGAGAGTGCAACGTCATTTCCGGCGGAGGCCCGCTGCAGTTGGGCGACGTCATCGGACCGCTCTTCGCGAGCACTCAAGCAGGCGAAGTCTTTGTCAGGGCGGCCCGCGTGGTCGGACGCTTATTCACCGCCGGCGGAAGCATCTACCTGCTCTACACCGGCGGCACCACAGCGCTGCAATCCGGCGGCGGCGACATCGTCGTTCGTCAGGCCGCGGGTTCGATCAACGCTGAGACACGTTCAGGCGACATCAACATCACGGCCGATCCGAACCAGAAGATGCAAAAGATCGAAGCTCGGTCCGGACGCGGCAACATTACGCTCTATCTCACACCGGGCTTCAGCGCTGACATCGACGCCATGATCGTGTCTGCCGAGCCCGACGTTTATTCGATTTCGTCCGACTTCAAGGGCTTGCAGGTGACGACCGAACAGGTTGGAGGAAAGACCCGCGTTCGAGCGATGGGGAAGATCAACGGCGGCGGCGAGCACGTGGAGCTCTACGCTGAAGAGGGCGACATCCACATCTTGAACCTGACGACGAATCCCGTCACGATCATGCCGCGGCCGTAGCCGTTAAGGTTTTGAAGGCGGGATGCCTTTGCGGCGGCGAGCGTACAGGCGATCGATCAGCTTGGTCGAGCTGCGGATTTGCTCGAGGATCTTCTCTTCGAGGCCGGCGCCCTTCGCTTTGAAGCTCTTGGCTTTGCGGAAGACGGCCCGCGCGCGGTCCTTCTGACCACTCTCGAGAAGCGCCATGCCGAGGTGCATGAGATTCGTTGCGGTGGGGCCGAGGTCTGCCGACTTGGTGAGGAAGTCGACCGCGTTCACGAAGTCGCGTTTCTTGAAGTAGACCCATCCCAGCGCCGCCAGTGGAAATTGCTTGAGCTCCTTCGGCGAATAGCGTAGCGCGAGTTGCGCGCTCTCCAGCGCTTCGTCGAGGTTCTCTTCCATTTCAGCGAGGTTGTAGGCCTTCTCGTAGTAGGCGATCGACTTCGCGTAATTCGATGTGTATTCGTGCAGCATGTCTTCGAGCGCTCGATTCGCTTCCTTGAAATTGCCTTCCGCTCGCAGCGCCTCGACGAGAGTGGTGTAGGCAGCGGCCGCGACGACTTCCGTCGGACGCTCTTTGAGCACGCGACGCGCGGCAGCGATCGCCTCGGCATTCATGTCGAGATGCGAGCAGAGCAACGCGTATGGCATCAGCACGTTGACGTTGTCGGGCTCGGCCTGCGCAGCGCGCCGGTAGTAATCGAGCGCTTCGGCGTAATTTCCGGCGTTGACGGCGGTCTCCGCTTTCGTGACCTCATCCGCCGCCGGGCCTTCGAGCGGCACGTGGCCTGAGATGCCTTCGTAGATCTTGACGGCCTGCTGATATTCGATTTTGTTCGGATTCAGCTCGAGCGCCTCCTGGAAGCAGTCGAGCGCTTTGCGATTCCAATTGCGATCGAGATAGGTGAGGCCGAGGTGATAGATGGCTTCCTCGTATTCGGGGTCGAGCTTGATCGCGCTCTGAAACGATTTGATCGCGCGCTCGAGCTGTCCCTTGTCGTAGAAGATTGTTCCCAGGAGAAAGTACGCCTGGGGGATGGGCTCGATCTGCACGGCTTTCTCGAGGAACTTCTGCGCGCGAAGCAGTTTTCCCTTGCGCGCGTAGATCGCGCCGAGGGAAAAGTAGGGGAGGAACGAGTCCTGCGAAATCTGAATCGCACGGCGCAGCCAGCGCTCGGCGCCTTTCAGATCCTGACGTTCATGTAGAAGGACGCCGTAGAAGACCGCGGCGTCGAAGTGATCGGGCTGCACTTCCAGCGTGCGCTCGAGATAGTTCTTGGCGCGATCGAGGTTGCCATCGTTGAAGAAGACCTCGCCGAGAAAGAAGCTCAGCTCGTAGTTGTCACGATCGAGGCGGAATGCTTCTTCGAGCGCCTTGATGCCCCGGTCGGGATCGAACGCATCGATCGCGGATTCGGCATCCACCAGGAGCTGGCGGAAGCGATCGCGTTTGTCTCCCCGGAACAGCGAAACGATGCGATCCTTCCGCTCCATGAAGCGCTGTTTCTTTTCGAGAGCGAGCATCTGCTCGCCCATCTTCGATTCCCACAGCTCGACCAGCTCGTCAGTCGAGATGACGTTTTTCTTTTCGAGGATCTCCTTCGTGGAGAGCAGACCGGTCTGATTGACGAAGATTGCGCGTTCGTGCTTGTGAACGGCCTCGACCATCGAGCGGAGCGTTTCGGCGGTGCGCTTGACGATCTCTTCCAGCCCGGAGACGCGCTCGAGAAGGTGCTCGTCGAGCGAGAGGTCTTCCTGCTCTTCGTAGTCGTCGATCTCGTCCTCTTCGAACGCACTGACGCCCGAGAGCACGAGCAGCTTGTTCTGACCGTCGTGCCGATTAAAACACGGGAATGGGCGGGCTGCTTCCTGGCCGTGGCGGTCCCATCGGATGTACGATTTCTATCCCGATCCCATGGCCAGCAACTGCATCCTGTGCGGAACGGCGATTTCACAGGGCATTTTGTGTCCGAACTGTGATCGTCCACGAAAATCGAAGCCTGCCGCGGCGATCGCGCTCGATTCCATTTCGCCGGCGATCGCGACAATCGGAAACGTCGTGACTGCGGCGGGGGCGGCGGCGATCATTCTCGATTCCGATCGATCCGTGCATCTGGTCACCGACGCGTTCAAATCGATCCTCGGCGACATCACGCAGGTGCGGCAGATCGAAGAAGCACTCGGCATCTCCATTCACGATCTCACCAAGCTTTCCTCGAACACGATTTCGATCCGCAGCCGGAAGATGTTGTTGTCGATCGTGCCGTTTTCGGGCGGCGCGGCCGTCATTCTCCGGCAGCTCGGCGACATCGACGAGCCTCCGCAGATTTCCGACGTCCCCCGCATCGCTGATGTGATTCGCAGTGTCGTCAATCGTTCGATCGCGTTCGCGGAGCTCAAAGGCATTCAGATCGATGTCAGCATTCCCGATTCCGAGGAGCGCTTCCGCCACCACGACAAGCTCGCCGATGCCCTCGGCATTCTGGTCGACAACGCGCTGCACTATGTCGCGGCCGGCGGGCAGATCGTCGTCGGCGTGCGGCCGATGGAGCACAAAGGAAAACCGATTCTACTGTTCTTCGTCATGGACAACGGACCGCTCGTACCCGAGCACATGAAACACCTCATCTTCGAGTCGGGATTCCTCTGGAACCCGAGCGCGCACGAACGCACTGGCCGCGCACTTTTCAAAGTTCGCGAATTTGCGGTGGGTCAGGGCGGATCGGTGTGGGCGGATTCGAAGAGCGGGAAGGCGTGTACGTTCTTCCTGCGTCTCAACCCTGACCCTGACCGTTAGAACGGCGGCGGAGGCGGTCCGTGACGCCGGGCGCCGCGCATGCGCATCCGCATCTTGCTGAACTGTTCGCGCTGCTGCGGCGTGAGGATTTTGTCGATCTCGGCGTTGGCGGCATCGAGCTCGCCACGGACCTGAGGCTGAATGCCGTTCATGACCGCGTCGATCCGCGCGTGATGCTGATCGATGACGCGCTGCACGTCGGTCTTTTGCTGCGATGAGAGATGCAGCTCGCGATCGAGATGATCGACGATTCTGCGCGTCACGAATTGCCCGCCCAGCGGCGGCCGCCGGCGATGGAAGAGATAGAAGTGATCTCCGGCGATTCCGACAAGTACGCCGCCGATGAACGCTGCGATGACCACGAGGGCGGCAGTCGTCCGCGTCCTACTCGGTGAGACTGAAGATGTCTCCGTCAACAGTGATCTCCACAGGATGGGACGCGATTGTTTCGACAGGGTAGGTCGGCTGCGTGCGCTCGAGCCACGTCACGGTGACGCCTGCGGCGACGGCCAGCAACAGAAATGAAGCGGCGATCGGCCGGAACCAACGTGCGAGCAATTGGGAGACGTCAGCGGGACGATTGACGCGCTCGCGAACTCGCGCCGCGAGGCGCGTCCACGCGAATGCATCGCGCGGTTCGTAGCGCAACATTGCGGCGTCCTCCCGCAATCGTTCGAGAAACCTATCGTCACTCATTGTCGACTCCATACAAATCTGCGAGTCGCTCGCGAAGCTTCGCGCGCGCGAGCGAAAGGTGCGACCGGACCGTTCCTTCGCTCAAGTCGGTCATCGCCGCGATCTCGGCGTGCTCGAATTGGTCGACCAAATAGAGCCGCGCCACCACCCGCTGCATCTCCGGCAGCGATTCGATGGCCGCGTCGATTCTGGTTGCCAGCTCATTGCTGACAGCCGCGAGATCGGCGCGGTCGGCGCGAGCCGCATGATGCGAATCGGTCAGCTCCTCATGCCGGAACCGTTGCCGATGCTTGATGACGTCGAGTGCCAGATTCGTCACGATCCGATAGATCCATGGACCAAACGGCTCACCGGGCTTGAACCGATCGATCGTTTGATACGCCTTCACAAATGCTTCCTGCGCCAGGTCCTCGGCATCATCGGCATTCCGGACGATGCCCCACGCGATCGATACGACTCGTTTCATGTATTTTGACACGAGGTAGTCGTACGACCCGGCATCGCCGCTCTTGACTGCCGCAATGGCGCGCTGTTCGGTCGGATCGGCTTCGGTACGCGTGCGGTCGTCCTCTGACTGCACGGCGAACATTAACCGAGCGAGCGACAGAAGGGGCCCCGACTCGGGCCCCTCGAGAACTGCCTCCATCACTTACTGAGTCGGCGGTTGAGGTGCTCTTGCACCATCGCACTCAGCTTCGTTCGCTGATCGGGCGTCAGAACGTTGAGCGCCTTTGCAACCGCGTTCAATGCGTTGGTCCGCATCGCGCGTTCATTCTCGATTTGCTGATCGAGCAGCGCCTGCGCCGATGCGATGTCGTTCGGATTCTTGATCAGAATCTGTGCGACTTGCTCCATCGAGCTGTGCATCGACTGCCGGTAAGCCTTGTTCTGCTCATGCAGACCTTCGAACACCGCCTTGATGTCGGCAGTCTGCTGATCGGACAGACCGAGTTGCGCCTGTGCGTGCCGCAGATGGCCAAGGATCATCCCGCCCGGAGTGTCGCCGGCAGGCCCGCCTCGCATCGCGTGCATGCGCTGTGCGAACGCGAACGGAACCGCCAGCAGCGCCACCAGGGCAATGGCGCCTGTTGCTACGAGTAACCGCCTTTTCATTGAGTTTCCTCCTCCGGTAAACCATAGGGGTTACGACGAGCGGCCGGCAAACGTTGAAGAGATCAATCGGCTTGCGCGCTGTATGGGACGCAGTATGGATCGTCGATATCGCAATTGGAGAACTCGAACTGAATCGTCGTGTGCACGATGCGGTAATCATGCTCCAGCATGTGGTTGACCCGATCCAGCAAACTGCCGGTGCTTTTCACCGCGATGTCGCCGACCATGAGGTGGCAGGAAAGCGCGGCACGCGAGGCGCCGAGGGCCCAGATGTGGAGGTGGTGAACGCCGTAGACGCCGTCGATCTTTGCCAAAGATCGCTGCACGGATGCGGGATCGATGTTGCTGGGGGTGCCCTCGAGCAATAGATTCAGCGCCTCACGGAAAACGCCCCAGCTACTCCACAGAATCAGGACGCCGATCACCATCGACATCGCCGGGTCCCAGAATGCCATGCCGGTCAATCGGATCAGAATCGCGGCAACGATGATCGCGGCGGACGAGAATGCATCGCCGAGCATGTGCAGTACAGCGCTGTGGATGTTCAAATCGGCACGCCCTTCGCGGCGCAGCCACAACGTGATCGACGCATTGAGCGCAAGTGCGACGATTGCGGTGATCAGCATCCAGCCGGCGTTGACCGGTTTCGGCACGCGGAGTCGCGCGATCGCCTCGATGAAGATGAAAAGCGTGAAGGCAGCGAGCGTCCCGGCGTTGATGAACGCCGCAAGCACGCCGGCGCGATGGTACCCGTACGACTTGACCACATTCGGCGGGCGTCGTTCGAGACGCACCGCAAACAACGCCAGCAGCAATGCAAGAGTGTCGGTGAAATTGTGCAGCGCATCGCCGATCAGCGACAGCGAGTTCGCGAAGATGCCGATCGACAACTCGGTCAACACGAACAGGAACGTGGCCAGGGAAGCGACGATGAGCTTTCTGGAGACAGAAGCGCCTGCCACGGCGTGATCGTGCATATCGCTAACGCGTCGAACGTTCGACCGACTTCGATTTATCCGCGACGCCGGCCGCCATCTTCGCACGCTGCTCTTTCAAACGCGCGGCCAATGCCGGATCTGCCAGAGCGACGATCTGCGAGGCCAGAACGCCGGCGTTCCGCGCGCCTCCGATTGCGACTGAGGCGACCGGAATGCCGGGAGGCATCTGCACGACCGCCAGGAGAGCGTCGAGGCCTTGAAGCGAACTGCCCGCCAATGGCACGCCGATGACCGGTTTGGTCGTGAACGATGCGATCACTCCCGGCAGATGCGCTGCCATCCCTGCGCCGGCGATGAAGACCGCCGCGCCGTCGCGCTCCGCATCGACAACAATCTGTTTTGTGCGATCAGGACTTCGATGCGCCGATGCGACCTTCATTTGGTAAGCGACGCCCGCCTCGTCGAGTGCGTCGCAGGCTTGCGACATGGTCGAGGCATCGGAATCGCTGCCCATGAGGATGCAGACCCAGGGTTTCATGTCGTCATCCTGAGCCGCGAAGACGGCGAAGGATCTCGCCGACGAGATCGTTCCCCCTCGCTTCGCTCGGGGTCAGGATGACGGTGGCTTCTCATTCCCCGACGGCCTGTTTGCGCTGCTCCAGCGCGCGATAGCCGATGTCGCGGCGATAGCGCGCGCCCTCGAAGCGAATCTTCGGCACGGCCTGATAGGCCTTCGCCAGTGCTTCGCTAAGCGTCGCGGCGTGTGAGCAAACGCTGATCACGCGGCCCGCGTTCACCAGCAGCTTTCCGCCGCGCTTGACCGTGCCGGCGTGGAACAGCTCGATGGCGGGATCGTTGATCGGATCGATCGCAATTTCCTGACCCTTCATGTGCTCGTCGGGATAACCATCGACCGCCACGACGACGCACGCTGAGGCTTCTTTTTTCCAATTCAGCTTCACTTCTTCGATGTTGCCTCGCGCGACATTCAGAAAAACTTCGGCCAGATCGTCGTCGAGACGGAGCATCTGCACCTGCGTCTCGGGATCGCCGAACCGGCAGTTGAATTCCAGAACCCGCGGCCCTTTTCGCGTGAGCATCAGTCCGACGTACAAGCATCCGGTGTACGTTCTGCCCTCTTCGGCCATGCCTTGAATCGCAGGGATGACGATCTGCTTCACGACCTCGCCGGCAGTTTCGCCGTTCAGGATGACCGCCGGCGAGTGCGCTCCCATGCCGCCGGTGTTGGGTCCCTTGTCGCCGTCGAATGCTTTCTTGTAGTCCTTGGCCGGGGCGATCGGCGCGAATTTCTTGCCGTCGGTGATGACCATGAACGACACTTCTTCGCCCTCCAGAAACTCCTCGATGAGGATGCGATTCGCAGCGTTGCCGAATTTTTTTTCGTCGAAAATGAGACGGAGGTAGTCGTCGGCTTCCTTCGACGATTTCGCGATCACGACACCCTTGCCGCCGGCCAGCCCTTCGACTTTGATCACGGCCGGGTATTTCGTTTTCTTCAAGGCCGCCTTCGCTTCGTCGGCGGAATTGCAAATCGTGGATTCGGCGGTGGGGATCTCGTACTTCCGCATGAATTCTTTGGAGAAGACCTTCGAGCCTTCGAGCTCAGCCGCGAGCCGGGTCGGCCCGAAAATCGGCAGCTCGCGCTTCTGGAACTCATCGACGATGCCGAGAGTCAGGGGAAGCTCGGGACCGACGACGGTCAGGTCCATCTTCAGCTTGTCAGCGAAGTCAGCGATTTCGATGATGTCGGCGACGCCGATGTTGACGCAGTCCGCCACCTTGGCGATGCCTGCATTCCCCGGCGCGACATAGATTTCCTTTACCAGAGGCGACTTCCGGAGCTTCCACGCGATCGCATGCTCCCGCGCCCCCTGCCCGACGACCAAAACGCGCATAAAAGGTAAGTGGGACGATTCTAACCCACGTTACGGCCGTCTAAATAGGGATGACGGCGGGATTTGTAGACGTTTTTGATGCCGCCTTCGTACTTATGTCACGATGGCTGCGGAACTCCGGCTGATGATTCCAACGAAAGAATCTGTCGAACCCGATGATCGGCAGCTCGTTCAGACCATTCGCAATGGTGAGCCGGAGGCTTTCGAGCAGCTCGTCCGCCGGAAGACATCCAAGGTCTACAGTCTCTGCTACCGGATCATCGGCAACGCCGAAGACGCCAAGGACATCTCGCAGCTCGTCTTCATCAAACTGTGGGAAAACCTCGACAAATACGATGCGGCTTATGCGTTCGACACGTGGCTGTATCGCATGGTCACGAATGTCGCGATCGACTTCATGCGCAACAAGCAGTCGCGCGACAACGCCGTCAATTCGAATCTGCGCCTCGTGAAGACGGTGACCGATGCCGAGCAGGGCGTCGTCGTTCAGCGCAAGGAGATCGAGAACGTATTCAACGCCGTGTCGTCCGTTCTCTCTCCCAAACAGAAAACCATCTTCGTCATGCGCGAAATGGACGACCTTCCTTCCTCGGAGATCGCCCGCATCCTCGGATGTCGCGAATCGACGGTGCGCAACCATCTGTTCAACGCGCGCAAGTTGATGCAACAGCAGTTGAAGAAACGCTTCCCCGAATATTCGCGGCTGTGGGAGGAACGCACATGATTACGTGTCAAGCGTTCCGTTCTCGACTCGAGCCGGGCAGCACCGACGTCGAGGTGCTCGAGCATCTGAGAAGTTGCGATGCCTGTCTCGATCACGCCCTGCAGATCGATCCCGACAACTTCTTCCGCGCAATCGGAGGAGGCGAGCTGGAGCCGCCGGGCGGCGTCGACGCCTTTGCGTCGGATGTCATGTCGCAGATCCGGATGCGTCAGACGGAAGGATCCGTGGCGCGCAGATTTCTGATCGCGCCCCGGCGTCTGGCGGCCGCGGCCGCGATCGTGTTCGCGATCGGGCTGTCGGTGGTCGTCTACGAGAAAGCCAACAAGACTGCTCCGGTGCAGGTTGCAGCAGCGGCTCGCCCGGCCCAGCTTGCGACGAAACCCGTGGTTGAAACGTATGACTCTAAGGACGCGACGATCGTCGAGGTTCCGACAGAGGGGAAAAACGATCCACAAGTCGTCATGATCTTCGACGAATCGCTGCCGGCGGATTTATGAAACGTGTTTTGATTGCATTTGCGGCTCTGGTGCTGCTTTCGGGTGTCGCCCTCGCGGATGACGCCGAGGCGGCGAAATCTCTTTCGGTCCGAGCATTCACGTTCAAGTACAAAGATCCCGGCAAAGCCGCCGAGATCATCAAGCCGCTGCTCAGCACGGAAGGATCGATCTCGATTCAGGCCGGATCCAATGCGCTGGTCGTTACCGACCGCGCCGAGAATCTGAAGTCTGTTGCCAAGACGCTCAACGAGTACGACACGCCTCCGCAGCCGTTCAGGCTGATCGTGCGAATCGTCGGTGCGTCACGCGTGCAAGCGAATCCAAAGGTCTCCGACGAGCTGAAAGACATCGCGCCGAAGCTCGCCATGCTTCGCTTCAATTCGCTCGAAAATCTCGGCACCGCCGATTTTGCCGGCCGCGAAGGCGATCCAGGCATCCTCACGCTGGCCAGCGGCTATCGCGCGGAGTTCAAGCTGGGCGAGTTCGATCCGGCCAGCGACTCGATCAAGGTCGGCGACTTCCACATCTCGAAAGTGCAGAACGATCAGGTCACATCGCTTCTCAAAACGACGCTCAATCTTCGTCTCGGTCAGACGTACATCTTTGGCGCCACCAAAACCCCGCAGAGCCAGCGGGCTCTGATGATCGTGCTCATCGCCCGGCGATAGGGCGAACCTCCTACGCAGCTCGGCGCGGTACGCAACACCCTCGCGTACCGCGCCGGTTTGTTTAGTAGGCGCGTGTCGTAGCCATTTCCATATCAACCTTTTAGCGCTGAAGCGCGCGATCGAGCGCTGAGATACTCCGCGACTTCTTCGACCGGTTTGGTGTTGAAGATTTCTTTCGGGGACAGTCCGGCCTTGCGCGCCACCCACGTGCCGGTGATCAGCGCGTTGTATTCGTTGATCGAGTGCGCATCGGGATTGATGCTGAATCGCACGCCGCGATCGAGCGCGCGTCCCACGAGACGCCAGTCGATGTCGAGCCGGTTCGGATTGCCGTTGATCTCGATCATCACTCCGCGCTGGCCGGCCTTTTCGAACACGCGATCGAAGTCCAGGGTGTATCCCTCGCGCTGCAGGAGCTTCCGTCCGGTGAGGTGACCCAGGAATGTGATGAACGGGTTGTCGAGAGCGCGGAGGATGCGCTCCGTCATCTCCTCCTTTGTCATTCCGAATCGTGAATGGATCGAGGCGATGACGAAGTCGAAGGTCGCTAGCGTTTCGCTGTCGTAGTCGATCTCTCCGTCGGCGAGGATGTCGGCCTCGGTTCCGCGAAAGACGCGCATCGGCTTTACCTCGCCTTCGTGTTTCGCGATTTCGGCCTGCTGCTGTCGCACGCCCTCTTCTGTCAGACCGCCGGCGTAGTAGGCCGACTTCGAGTGATCCGACATGCCGACGTAATCGAACCCGCGGTTGCGCGCCGCGGTCAGCATCTCGAGGATCGTGTTGCGCCCATCCGAGAATGTTGAATGCACGTGGAACGTGCCGCGCAGATCCTCCAGCTTCACGAGCGATCGCGCGCGCTTGCGGCGCAGATCATCCGCGGTCTCGCGCCGCTCGGGCGCAACGAACGGCACGCTCGCCCGTTCGAAAATCTCCTCCTCACTCTCTGCCGGCCGGTCGCCGGCGCGATCGAGCAATGCATCGACGAAAACGGCTGATCCTGTCGTTCGGAACAGCGTCGATCCGAATTCTTGCGGCTTCGCGAGATGGAAGTAGACATCCATCTCGTTGCGCGCGATGCCCTTCACCGTATTCGCGTCCAGCTCTTCGATGTTCGCGACAACGTTTCGAAGCGCTTTCTTCACGCCTGCAAAATCGCGTGTCGCAACGGCGATGTTCACGTTGCGGATGACTTCCAGTCGCCGCCGCACGCTGCCGCTGACTTCGGCGTTCTCGACCGCATCGATGTCCGCGAGGCGTTCGCGAATCTGCTCGCCGACTTCCAGTCCTACCGGTAGTAGAAAATGGGACTCGCGCTTACGCGCATATCCGATGCCTTCGAGAATCTTCTGCTGCGTTTTTTCGCCGAAGCCTTTGAGTGTTTGCAGCCGGCCGGTTCGGCACGCCTGTTCGAGCTCATCGAGATTGCTGATGCCGAGCTTGTTGTAGAGGATGCCGACTTTCTTGAGACCGAGTTGGGGAACGCGCATCAGCTCGAAGATGCCGGCGGGATACTGTTTGCGCAATTCGTCGAGATAGCGCGATTTGCCGGTGCGGAGGACTTCCTCGATGACCGACGCTGTGGTTTTTCCGATTCCGGGAGTTTTCTGCAGCTCGCCGGAGGCAATCAACTCCCCGGGATCGCGATCGAGTGCTGACACCGCGCGCGACGCCTTCTCGAACGCGAGCGACTTGAATCGATTCGCTTCGCTCAGCTCGACGTATTTCGCGATCTCGTCGAGAACTCGAGCGACTTCCCATTTGTTCATGGCGCTATCATCCTGACATGCAATCGCGCGACCGGCTCATCGTGGCCGTCGACCGGTCATCGCGCGAAGACATTCTCGAGCTGGTCGATGTGCTGCGCGGCTCGGCGGGCGCGTTCAAGATCGGCCTGCAGGCCTTCATCGCCAATGGTCCGGCACTCGTTCGCGAGATCGTGTCGACCGGCGAGAAGGTTTTCCTCGATCTGAAAATCCACGACATCCCGAACACAGCCAAATACGCCGTCGCCGGCATCGCAAGCCTCGGCGTGGCGATGACGACGGTGCATGCGGCGGGAGGAGAGGCGATGCTCCGCGCTTCAGCCCGCGACGACCTCCTCATCCTCGGCGTCACGGTGCTGACGAGTCTCGACGCGGCGGCAATGCGCCACATCGGATTCAGCGGATCGCCTGTCGAAAACGCGGTCCGTCTGGCTCGACTCTCCAGGGATTGTGGATTGCGCGGCGTCGTCGCGTCTCCGGAAGAGGTCGAGGCCATTCGCGAGGCGTGCGGCCCCGACCTGGTGATCGTGACGCCGGGAGTGCGTCCGGAAGGCAGCAGCAACGACGATCAGCTCAGAACGAAAACGCCCGCTGCGGCGATCGCAGCGGGCGCGGATTATGTCGTGGTCGGGCGGCCGATTACCGATGCCCGCGAGCCGCGCACGGCGGCTCTGCGGATCATCGACTCGTTGTCGTCGATCGTCGCCTGATGAAGCAGTTGGCTCCCGGGCCGGCGAAGAAGACTCGCTGACTGGCGAACTGTCGTTTGTTGCCGCTCAGGTCCGTACCTACAGCGCGCAAGACATGATCGCCGCGCGTGGTGTTGTCGAGATTGACGCCGACGCGCCACGCCTGAACAGGTGTGGTTGACGGAATGTCGATCCGGTCGGGTCCGAAAAAGTTCACAACTCCTTGCGTGCTGCCATCGATGAAGAGTTCGACATTGGCGACGCGTGTCGCGCCGGTTACCCAGCCATGAATGTCTGCGCCGCCGCAGGCCAGGGCCGCCAGACCGGACCACTCGATGGCGCCTGTCATCGATCCGCATGCGCCGTATTCCTGGACGCCGCTGACTTCGCCGACGACGTAAACATACGGTCCGATCGGCAGGGGGTTGTATTTGATCTCGTCGCCCTGAACGTAAGAGACCTGTTCATATTGGCGTGGATCTTTGCCCTCGAACATCGGGACGATGTAATCAAAGACGTCGAACGCGAACGTGCGCGCCGGCTGCAACGTCTGCGGATTCACTTCGTCGACCATCGTGATCAGACGGCCGTTGGCTTCATCGAAGGTCGCCTGGCGGTGGAACATGATCGGATTCGCGCGCTCGGTCCGCAGGGTGGCCAGCGTATGCAGGAACATCGGCACCAGGCCGCCCGTCCCGGCGCCTACAGTGAACGTCAGGATCGAAGTGTCGTTGCCGACGGCGAGAAGATTGGCGCCATTGCTGACCAGGAAAGTGCCTGGCGTCGGGTCACCTGACACATTCGACGGGAAGGCAGGACTGGTCACGTTGAAGACCGAGGTCCCGTTCACACCCGTCACGACGAGGAAACCGTAATTGAAGGCAACGTCGTTGAATCCGCCGATCGAATTGTTGGCGGAGCTCAGTGATGCGACGATGCGGGGCGCGGCCGGGTTCGAGACGTTGAAGATATCGACGCTGTTAACGCAGTTCGGTGTCGGACCACCGATGACACATGGAAAGTCTATGGCCGGGAAGACGCCGGCGAGCGTATTGCCGCTGATCGCGAGCCGTCGATAGTGCAGGTCGGGAGTGCGTGACACGAGAGTGGGACCCGATCCGCCGATACGGACGCCGCGGAGATCGAAGATCTCCAGGCCGGCGTCGCTGCTGACATAGAGGAAGCCGTTGTTGAACGCTGCCCCGCCGGCCGCCTCACGGCCACCCAGCGTGCCGATGAGATCCTCGCGGAAGGTACCCGGCTGGAACTGGTCGCCCAGGTCCGTCACGCCAAACGTAGTCAGGACCTGGCCGCGCAGAACGAACACCAGATTGCCGAACCGGAAGGCACCATGCGGCGATTGGAAGAAGGCCGTCGCCGGCGTGTCCGTGGCCACCAGACGGAGCGGACAATCCGCTTCCAGATGGCTAGCCTGGACGCACGGCGTAACGAGTAGAACAGCGGCGAGAAGAGTGAGGGCGACCCGTGAGAAAACGCGCATACATGCCTCCCAAAAACCACACCCAATAACGCGCTCCGCAGAGCTCGAGTCTGATTC
>QHVX01000066.1:1382-28321 GCA_003222375.1 Acidobacteriota bacterium | reverse complement strand
GCTCGAGGGCGTGGTCAGTCAGCTTCGCTATGCCGGCTACATCGCGCGACAGGAGCGCGAAGCGCAGCGCGTCGCGCAGGACGAAGGGCTGCGGATCCCGAGGGAAATGTCGTTTTCGCTGCCGGGACTCTCGCGCGAGATGGTGGAAAAGCTGTCCTTCGTGCGACCCGTTTCGCTTGGCCAGGCGAGCCGCATCTCGGGCGTGACGCCGGCTGCGATCTCGATTTTGCGCCTGCATCTGCGGCGCGCTTCATGACCGACGAGCGACTCGAGATCTACAAACGCCAGCTTCTCGCGTGGAACGCAAAGATCAACCTCATCGGCCCGGAAGCGGAGGCCAATCTCGAGGATCACATCGCCGAAGCGTTGGAGGCGGCCGAAATTCTCAAACCTGCCGGCGAGGTCCTCGATTTTGGCAGCGGAGGCGGGCTGCCTGCGATTCCGATGGCGATCGCATCGCCGAAGGCGCGGTTTCACCTGGTCGAAGCCGATCAGAAAAAATGGGCGTTTCTCAAGCATGTGCTGCGCGAATGTCGATTGAACTCCGTAGTTTACGGTGATAGGCTCGACCGCGTTCTGACGCGACTTCCCTCCGATCTACGGTTCTCGCTCGTGACATCGCGTGCGGTCGGCAATCCTGAGGAATGGTTGCCTTCGCTTGCATCGCGGATGGCGGCCGGTGGTCGTGCGGCGCTCTTTCGGGGCACGCCGGACGCGCCAGAAATACACCACTTCCGGAAACAGTCCGTCCACGCAATGCGCCGCGGCTTCCTGGTGGTGTTCCACGTGGAACAGGCATGACCCGCGTCGTCGCGCTCGCGAATCAGAAGGGCGGCGTCGGCAAAACCACCACGGCGATCAATTTGGGGGCTTCCCTTGCGGCTTGCGAACGCAAGGTCCTGCTCATCGATCTCGATCCGCAGGCGAACGCGACCTCCGGAATCGGCCTGCCAAAAAACGAGCCTGACTCAATGTATGCCGTCCTCCTCGATGGAATGTCTCTACGCAGTGTCGTGCGGTCGACGGAATTGCCGACCTTGAGCCTCGCGCCCTCGTCTGTCGATCTGGTGGGCGCGGAACTCGAGCTCGGAGGCGCTGAAGAGCGAGAGTTCAGGCTGAAGAGGACGATCAGCGACGTCATTGGCGCATACGATTACGTCCTCATCGATTCGCCGCCATCCCTCGGCCTGCTGACGATCAACGGGCTCACGGCCGCCGATTCGGTGCTGGTGCCCATGCAATGCGAATACTTCGCGATGGAGGGCGTCTCGCAGCTCTTGAATACAATCGAGCGCGTCCGCGACTCGCTCAATCCCAGCCTGGAAATCGAGGGCATCGTTCTGACGATGTACGACGATCGGATGAATCTGGCACGCCAGGTCGCTGAGGAAGTTCGCAACCATTTCGGCGACAAGGTCTACCGGACGGTGATCCCGCGAAATGTTCGGCTGGGCGAGGCGCCGTCGTTCGGCAAACCGATTATCCTTTACGACATCCGTTCGCGCGGAAGCGAGGCCTATGTCAGCCTCGCCAAAGAGTTCATTCAGCGTGCGGAAGGTGTCATCGCATGAATCAGAAAAAGGCGCTCGGCCGCGGCCTCAGCGCATTGATCCCGCAGAAGGCCGAGCCGGCAGCCGCCCTGGCGCAGATACCGCTCGATCGCATCGCGCTGAATCCATATCAGCCGCGCAAGGCATTCGATGAGAAGGCCATCGACGAATTGACGCGCAGCGTACTCGAACATGGGATCGTCCAGCCGGTGGTTGTCACGCGGACGAGCGACAACCGGTACCGGCTCATCGCAGGCGAGCGCCGCTTCCGGGCCGCACAGAGAGCGGGCTTGCCAAGCCTGCCAGCAGTAATTAAGGATCTCCTGCAAGAAAGCGACGCCCTGCAGATTGCATTGATCGAAAACATCCAGCGGGAAGATCTGAATCCGATCGAGGAAGCCAACGCCTACCACCAGCTTCACGACGATTTCGGCCTGACGCAAGAGGAGATCTCGAAGCGCGTCGGCAAGGAGCGATCGACGGTCGCGAATTTTTTGCGCCTGTTGAAGTTGCCAGAGCCGGTAAAAAAACTTCTTGCGACCGGCGAGCTCTCGATGGGTCACGCGCGCGCGCTGCTCTCGCTCGATTCGGCGAAGAAGCAGGAGAAGCTGGCGGACCGCATCGTGCGGAGCAGCTTGAACGTCCGGCAGGCCGAGATGCTCGCGTCGGGGCCCACGAAGAAGAAAAAACGCGAGAAGCCCAAGGACGTCTTTACCCGCGATGCCGAGGAGAAGCTGACCAAATCGCTGCGGACGAAGGTCGAGATCAACCGCCGCCGCCGTGGCGGGGTGATTCACATTCGCTTCGCAAGCGAGGATGATTTGATGCGCATCTTTGATGATTTGACCGGGAGGCGACGATGAAAGGCAAAGGCAACGGGGAGCTCAACGGATTTCTCGACAGCGGTGCGTCCTTCAAGGGCGAGCTCGAGTTCGAAGACACAATGCGGATCGACGGCCGCTTCAACGGCAAGATCGTATCGAAGAATGAATTGATCGTCGGCGAGAGCGCGACGATCGAGGGCGACATTCACGTCGGACGCATTGCGATCAGCGGAACTGTGATCGGAAAGATCGTCGCATCGCAGCGTGTCGAGATTCACCGAAATGGAAAGGTCTACAGCGACATCGACACGCCCGCG
The DNA here is from genome assembly GCA_003222375.1 of Acidobacteriota bacterium. Classification (GTDB taxonomy): domain Bacteria; phylum Acidobacteriota; class Thermoanaerobaculia; order Gp7-AA8; family Gp7-AA8; genus Gp7-AA10. The sequence goes on along the minus strand of QHVX01000066.1, from coordinate 25,630 downwards.
CTTGTGATCGAAGAAGGCGCGATTTTTCAGGGCAACTGCGTGATGGGCGACAAGAAGGGCGCCAGCGTCACGAACATCGCCGCCAAGGCTTAACTACTTCGGCGGGAATTGAAACCAGGTCGGGCGCAGCAACCACGCGCCCCACACCGCGGCAGTGATTCCGGCGAGCCACAGAAAGATCACTGCGATGCGTTCGCCGACCGGAACGGCGGCCCGCTCCAAAACAAACGTTCCCGCCGCATAATCGCCCAGCCGCCGGCGGCCGCGCGAAAACAGCGCGACGAAGAATCCGATCACGTAAAACGGGAGCGCGTCTAACAGCCGGAACGCATTGCGGATCGCCGAGGGTCCGAGGCCCGGCTTGAGGCCGCCCTGACGCGTGACGTGCACGCCGATGATCGCCTTTCCCATCGTCGCGCCGAATGCGCCTTCCTGCAGCCAGTGATAGATGAACGCGATCACGAGCACGATGCCGGCGCTGACGGCGACGAGGGTCAAGTTGGAATGCGAATCAAGAACGGTGGGCCAACGCGACAGCACTGCGGCCGCCACCACCAGCACGATCGCGCTGATGAACATCGTGTCGAGAATCAGCGCGATGAGACGATCGCCGAGGCGCGCAGCATTGCTGTCGGATGAAGTTGCCGCTCGAGCCTTGCCCGACTTCGGACGATTGGATTGCGGCGATCCGGGGATGTCAACAAGAAGCGATGAGGGCAGTCGCTTCCCGCAGACAAAGCATTCCCCTTTGTCGTCTTCATTCTTCACGCCGCAGGAGGGGCAATACATTCGCGCTTAATCCGTTAGAGCAGAATATTATGATCTGACCGCCGTCGAAAATGTAAATCCGATCACAGCCAGCCGCGCGTGCGCGCGACGATTACGATCGCTTCGGGAATCGTGTATTGGTCTTCCGGTCCGAGCGCGTCCTCCCACTGCAGATACCATGCAGCCTGCATGCGCTCTTCGTCAGTGGCAGCGTTGAAATTCAATTCGCAGACGTCGCCGAGGTACCGATCGCGGTCGCGCAAGGGGAGACCGAATGTGCGGCACACCAGAGGACGATGTTCGTAGATCATGCATTCGCCTGCGTCGTTCAAGTTAGGACAAGGCGTCGAGGCCGTGCGATCGAAGAAATTCTGCTTCTCCCCCGGCGAACTGTCGCGGAGTGCCGGATGCTGTGACGCCGCCATGATCTCGGCGGCTTTGCGAACGATCATTTGACGACGCTTTGGATGCAGTTTCGCCAGGCCCTCCGCGATGAGCGGAATATCGGCCGCCCCGATCTCGAACAACCCGTAGCAACAGAGCGAACATCCCCGCCCGCACTGGAGGTTCTGCGACTGATCAGCCATGACCGACTGAAAAAACCGATCGGCGCGCTGGAGGATGTTCTTGTACGACATCTTTCGCTTATGGTATACAGCGGCGGCCTCGGGAAAGGGCGTTCTTTCAGCCTGCCGCTGCGTTTCCCGGTTCCAAAAAAGCTATGCAAATCAACCTGATGCCCGACCTTTCTCTGCTCGCAGTGATGGTCATCTTCATCCTCGAGTACTTCATCGTCAGGCGATTCTTTTTGAAGCCGATCAACGATGTTCTCGAGTCGCGCGAGGCAGAGGCGCGATCGGCTCAGGAAACGTACGAGCAATCGCTGAGCCGGTTCAACGAAGCAACAAACCGGATCGAGCAGAGACTCCACGAAGCGAAGCGCGACCCGGCACAGCTTCGCGATAAGTTCCGATCCGAGGCCGGCGTGCATCGGCAATCGCTGGTCGAGCGAACAACGGCCGAGGCAAGAAAACTGATCATGGAAGCGGAACAGCGGCTGAGTCGTGATGTGAAGGAAGCGCGCGACAAGATCGTGCGCGACGCCGAATCGCTCGCACGCCTCGCTGCCGAGCGCATTCTCGGGAGGCCGTTGTGAGGATGTTCGTCGCTGCGCTGTTCATCACATTCTGCGCATCGGCTTTCGGACAGCAGCCGCAGCCTCCGAACGCGGTCGCGCACGGCGCGGAGAAAGCAGCGTCGGAGGCCGCGCGTCCCAACGCCGAGCATGGCGCCGAGCATGAAGGCTCCAAATTTCTGGGCATCCCTGCGTGGATCTGGAAATTCGTGAACATGGTGGCGTTTCTGGGCGTGCTGATTTACTTCGTCGGCAAGCCGATCAAGAACGCGCTGGCCGCTCGTAACGAGCACGTGAAGCACGAAGCGGAAGAGGCGCGCGAACGACGCACCAAAGCGGATCAGATGGCCGCCGACATCCAGGCGCGCCTAACGCAGCTCGAAGACGAAGTGCGGCAGATCCGCGAGCGCGCCCAAGTGGAGGGCGAACGTCAGAAACGCGAGTTGATCGCGGCCGCTGAAGCCGAGGCGCAGAAGATACTCACCGGCGCGCGGGGAGAAGTCGACAATCGCCTCAAGCATGCACGCCACGAGCTGACCGAATACGCCGGGCAGCTTGCCAGCGAGCGCGCGGAGCAGCTCCTTCGCGAGAAGACGACCGACGCCGATCGCCAGAAACTCTTTCGCGACAGCTTGAAGCAGGTCGAGGAGGCGCAATCTTGATTCGCCGATTCGCACGGCCATACGCCCGAGCGATCATGGATGTCGCGGGCTCGCCCGAAAAAGCGAACGCGCTGCGATTCGAGCTGGCGCGCTTCGACGAAGTGCGCAAGTCGTCGACCGAGTTGCAGGAGCTGTATGCGAATCCGGGAATCGAATACGCGCAGAAATCGAAGATCACGGAGACGATTGCGAAGCGGCTGGCGCTGTCCGCGATGGCAACCAGGATTCTGGACGTGCTCACGCGCAATCGTCGGATGAATGACCTCGGCTCCGTCGTGGAGGCGCTTGCCGAGATGGTCCGCGAGGCGACCGACACCGTGGCGGCCGAAGTGCGGTCGGCCAAGCCGCTGAACGAGCAGGAACAGGCGGAGCTTCGCCGCACGCTGGAAAAGAAGGCCGGCCGCAAAGTCGAACTGTCGATCAAGACGGATCCGGAGTTGATCGGCGGATTCGTGGCAAAGATCGGCAGCGAGGTCTTCGACGCATCTGTCTCCGGAAAGATAGAAAGATTTCGTGACTCATTAGGATGATATATTATGGCGACTGATTTAAGGGCTGAAGAAATCACCGAGATCATCCGTCAGCAACTGACCGGCATCGGCAAAGGCGTCGATGTCGCCGAAGTCGGCACGGTGGTCTCGGTCGGCGATGGCATCGCGCGCGTCTACGGACTCGATCGCGTCATGGCGGGCGAGCTCGTGCAGTTTCCGCACGACATCGTGGGCCTGGCGCTCAACCTCGAGGAGGACAATGTCGGCGTCGTTCTCCTCGGCGAAGCGGCCTTGATCAAGGAAGGCGACGAGGTTCGCCGCACCGGCAAGATCATGTCGGTGCCGGTTGGTCCGAACGTGGTCGGCCGCGTCGTCAATCCGCTCGGCGTTCCGATCGACGGGAAAGGGCCGATTCAGGCCGCGGAATATTACGGAATCGAGCGCATCGCGCCGGGCGTCGTCGATCGCAAGCCGGTGAAAGAGCCGCTGCAGACCGGACTCAAAGCGATCGACTCCATGATCCCGATCGGACGCGGGCAGCGCGAGCTGATCATCGGCGATCGACAGACCGGCAAGACCGCGATCGCGATCGACACGATCATCAATCAGAAGGGTCAGGGCGTCATCTGCATCTACGTCGCGATCGGTCAGAAAAAATCGACGGTCGCGCAAGTCGTTAAAACGCTCGAGGACTACGGTGCGATGGATCACACGATCGTCGTCAGCGCGTCAGCCTCGGAGCCAGCGCCGCTGCAGTACCTCGCGCCGTACGGCGGATGCGCGATGGGCGAGTACTTCCTGTACAACAAGCAACATGCGCTGTGCATCTACGACGATCTGTCGAAGCACGCGCAGGCGTATCGCGAGATCTCGCTACTTCTTCGCCGCCCACCCGGACGCGAAGCGTATCCCGGCGATGTTTTCTATTTGCATTCGCGACTTCTGGAGCGCGCCGCAAAGCTGAGCGACGAAAAGGGCGGCGGCTCGCTGACCGCGCTGCCGGTGATCGAAACGCAGGCCGGCGACGTCTCGGCGTACATTCCTACCAACGTCATCTCGATCACCGATGGTCAGATCTATCTCGAGACCGATCTTTTCCACTCCGGCGTCAGGCCGGCCGTCAACGTCGGCATCTCGGTGTCGCGCGTGGGCGGATCGGCGCAGATTCGCGCCATGCGCGCGGTCGCGGGAACCCTGCGGCTGGATCTCGCGCAATATCGCGAGCTGGCGGCGTTCGCGCAGTTCGGCTCCGACCTCGACAAAGTCACCCAGGCGCAGCTCAATCGCGGCCGGCGGCTCGTCGAGATCCTGAAGCAGGGGCAGTATCAACCGATGCGCGTTGGCCTGCAGGTCGTATCGGTGTATGCCGGCACGCAGGGATTCCTCGACAACCTGCAGGTCGACGCCATTCGCGAATTCGAAGTCGCCATGCACCAATGGATGCTCGATTTCCGCGCCGAACTGATCGGACGCGTCGAGAAGGCCCCGAAGTTTGACGACGCCCTCGCGAACGATTTGAAAGCCGCGATCACGGAATTCAAGAGCGAATACGTCAAGGACCGCAAGGACGTTGTGGCAGCGTAATGGCGAACACGATCGACATCCGGCGCCGCATCCGCAGCGTGAAGAACACGCAGCAGATCACCAAGGCCATGAAGATGGTCGCAGCGGCGAAGCTGCGGCGCGCGCAGGAACGCATGTTCGCCGCCCGACCCTACGCTGCGGCGCTCCGAGAAGTTCTTTCGTCGATCGCCACGCGTGTCGAAGAGTTCGAACATCCGCTGCTGCGCGCTCACGAACCCGAGCGCAACGTTTTGCTGGTTGTTGTGACGGCCGACAAAGGTCTGGCGGGCGCCTTCAACTCCAACGTCATTCGCGCCGCGACCAACGCGATTCGCGAAAAGAATTGGCAGTCGATGCAGATCGTGCCGATCGGACGAAAGGCGAACGATTTTTTCAAGCGCCGCACGATTCCGATTCGCCGCGAAGCGGTCCACACCATTCAGGCTCTTTCGCTCAAGACGGCTCAGGAAATCGCGAAGACGCTGATCGACGACTTCATCACCGAGAAAGTCGACGGCGTTTACGTCGCCTACAACGAATTCAAATCGATCATCGCGCAGCGCGTGCGGCTCGAGCGGCTCCTTCCGATCGAGCGCGCGTGGGACGAAGTCGGCACCGAGGTCGATTACTTGTACGAGCCGGCGCCGCACGTGATTCTCAGCGAGCTGCTGCCGAAGCACATCGAGTTTCAGCTCTACCGCATCCTGCTCGAGTCAGCGGCCGCGGAGCAGGGCGCGCGCATGACCGCGATGGAAGCGGCGACGAAGAATGCATCGGACATGATCGCGCATCTGACGCTGACCTATAACCGCATTCGTCAGGCGTCGATCACCAAGGAAATCATCGAGATCGTGAGCGGCGCGGCCGCGCAAGAGGGATAACGCATGGCTCAGGAAAAAGTCGGCAGAGTCATTCAGGTCATCGGCCCGGCAGTCGACATCGAATTCGAAGAGGGACACCTTCCGGCGATCTACAACGCCGTCCGCATCGTCGATAAGGGCGAGCTCGGGAAAGTTCCGATCGACGTCGTCGTCGAAGTTGCCAATCACATCGGCGAGAACCAGGTGCGGTGCATCGCGATGAAGCCGACCGACGGAATGGTTCGCGGCATGAAGGCCATCGACAGCGGCGCGCCCATCTCCGTCCCCGTTGGCGAGCAGACCCTCGGTCGCATCCTCAACGTCCTCGGCGAACCGGTTGACAACAAGGGCGAGGTCAAGTCAAAAGAGCGATGGCCGATCCATCGCGAGCCGCCGAAGTTCGAAGAGCAGTCGACCGAGATCGAGATGTTCGAGACCGGCATCAAGGTCATCGATCTTCTCGAGCCGTACACCAAGGGCGGCAAGACGGGCTTGTTCGGCGGCGCCGGCGTCGGCAAGACAGTTCTCATTCAGGAGCTGATCAACAACGTCGCGAAAGCGCATGGCGGATTCTCTGTGTTCGCGGGCGTCGGCGAGCGGACGCGCGAAGGCAATGACCTCTGGCTCGAGTTCGCGGAGAGCGGCGTCATCGTGCCTGGCGATCCGTCGAAGTCGAAAGCGGCATTGATCTACGGGCAGATGACCGAGCCGCCCGGCGCACGACTTCGCGTCGGCCTGACCGGCCTCACGGTCGCCGAATACTTCCGCGACGCCGAAGGCCGCGATGTGCTCCTCTTCATCGACAACATTTTCCGATTCACGCAGGCAGGCTCCGAAGTGTCGGCGCTGTTAGGCCGGATGCCGAGCGCCGTCGGATATCAACCGAATCTGGCAACGGAAATGGGCGAGCTGCAGGAGCGGATCACCTCGACCAAGCGCGGCTCGATCACTTCCGTCCAGGCGATTTACGTTCCCGCCGATGACCTCACCGATCCGGCGCCGGCGACGGCATTCGCCCATCTCGACGCCACGTCGGTTCTTTCGCGTCAGATCGCGGAGCTCGGAATTTACCCGGCGGTCGATCCGCTCGCGTCGACGTCGCGCATTCTCGATCCGCGCATCGTCGGCGACGATCACTACAACGTCACACGGGCGGTGCAGGCGGTGCTGCAGAAATACAAAGACCTCCAGGACATCATCGCGATTCTCGGAATCGACGAGCTGTCGGAAGACGACAAGATCGTCGTCGGGCGGGCGCGCCGCATTCAGCGTTTCCTCTCCCAGCCGTTCTTCGTGGCGCAGCAGTTCACGGGACTCGAAGGCAAGTACGTCAAGATTGCCGACACGATCCGCGGCTTCAAGGAAATCGTCGAAGGCAAACACGACGAGTTGCCGGAGCAGGCGTTCTTCAACGTCGGCACGATCGAAGAGGCAGTTGCGAAGGCCGAGCAGATTCAAAAGCAGGCGGCGTAATCGATGGCCGACCTACCGACCAAGTTCTTCCTGACTGTCGTCACGCGCGAGCGCAAGATCGTCGAGACCGATGCGGTCGAGCTGGTGCTGCCGGCATACGACGGCGAGATCGGCGTGCTGCCCGGTCACACGCCGCTGCTCGCTCTGCTGAAGGTCGGCATCATGCGATATCGCACGAACGGCGAGTCGCACAGCCTGGTGTTGTCGTGGGGCTTCGCGGAGATTCTGCCGGAGCGCGTGATCGTGATGGCGGAGACCGCGCGCTTACCGCAGGAAATCGATGCGACGCTGGCCGAGGCCGAGAGGGTCAAGCTGGAGAAAGAGCTGGCCGATTTGTCATCGCACGATCCCGAGTTTGCTATTGTGGAAGGGCGGCTCGAGGAATCGGTGGCGATGATCAACGTGCATCGCGGCATGTGAGATGGAAGCGTGGCTGGAGGCTTTTGCGCGAGCGAACTCTCGGCGCAGCGCTGACACTGCCCACGATCTCAAAACGCCGCTCAACGTCGCCGTTCTGAATCTCGAACTGCTTCGCATGCGCGTCGCAAAGCTCGCCGACGGCAGCAAGGACGAGAGAATCGCGAGTTACACCGCCGCGATCGAAACCGAGCTGCGCCGTATGGCCCGCATCTTCGACGCCTTTTTCCTTCTCTCCACTCCGCCCAAAAATGAAGGCGAGCCGAAGCCGTTCGACGCATCCGGCATCTGCCGCGAGCTGCTGAATGTGGAGATGCAGGGTGAGGCAAGAATCCGGGCGCACGAGTCCAGAATTCGAGAAGCACTGAAGCTGTTCATTCAAGGTGCGTCGAAGGTTCTCAAAGAAGATGGCCGCAAGGCGTCCGCTGAATCTGGCGACCAGCGCCTGCGCATTTCGGTGAGCGGCGAACCGGCCGCGGAAGATTTCGAATTGGAAAAAATTTTCAAGTTCTATTACACCGACCCCGCAGGCAATCCCGATCTTTCTCTGGCAGCCGCGCGTCTCATTGTCGAGACGTACGGTGGAGAACTGGACGCTGTACAGGAACGTGATAAGGTGACATTGCGGTTATCACTCCCTCTAGGTGACCAATGAAACGCGTACTGATCGTCGACGATGATCGCGCTACCAGCGCCGGCATGGCCGACGTGGTTGAGGAGTGGGGTTACGAAGTCGAGTCCGCCGACACCGTGAAGGCGGGCTGGGCCGCGGTTTCCAAGCTCGTTCCCGATGTCGCGATCGTCGATCTCAAGCTTCCTGATGGCACCGGCCTCGATCTCCTCCACAAAATCAAGGAAACCTATCCTGACGTCTCGGTGATCATTCTGACCGGGCACGCGACTGTCGACTCGGCGGTCAAAGCTCTCAAAGTCGGCGCCGAAGACTACGTGACCAAGCCGGTCGACCTGCCGCGCCTGCAGGTGATCCTGCAGTCGATCGAAGACAAACAGATGATGAAGCAGGAGATCCTCGAGCTCCGCCGTCAACTGCAGAAGATGGGTGCCCTCGGGCATCTGGTCGGCAAATCGCCGCGCATGCAGCGGCTGTTCGAAGAAGTCGAGATGGTCGCGAACACGGATGCCGGCATCTTCATCGTGGGCGAGTCGGGATCCGGAAAAGAAGTGGTCGCGAACACGATCCATTCGCTGTCGCGGCGCAAGAACAAACCCTTCATCGCGTTCAACTGCGGCGCGATCTCGCCGACGCTGATCGAATCCGAAATCTTCGGCCACGAAAAAGGCGCGTTCACGAACGCCATCAAGCGACGCGAGGGCTACTTCGAGCTCGCGAAGGGCGGAACGGTGTTTCTCGACGAAATCACCGAGATGCCGATCGAGCTGCAGGTGAAATTGCTGCGCGTGCTGGAAGAGGGGAAGTTCCGCCGCGTCGGCGGCAACGAAGAGATCAACATCGATGCGCGCATCATCGCGGCGTCGAATCGCGATCCCCAGAAGGCGATCGCCGATGGCAAGCTGCGCGAAGACCTCTACTACCGCCGCTGCGCGAGCGCCTGGAGGACATTCCGCTCTTCGCGCACTTTTTCCTGCAGAAGTTGAACGAGACTGAAGAGAAAAAAGTCGAGAATATCGACTCGGAGTTCATCGAAGCTCTGCAGCAGTACGAATGGCCCGGCAACGTGCGCGAGCTCCGCAATGTCATCAATCGCGCGTTCATCATGGCGCGGACGGATACGCTGACCGTCGACTGTCTCCCCGACAAGCTCCTCGGTTCGCGGCAGCGCCGGTCGAAGAATGCCGTCACCATCCCGCTCGGTCAGCCGATGGAGGAAGTCGAGCGCCTCGTGATCGAGGAAACGCTCAACATGACCGACGGCGATCGCAGGAAGACAGCCGAAATTCTCGGTATCTCCTACAAAACGCTGTACAACAAGACCAAGAAGTACAAGGCTGCCGGTCCCGGCGATGAGGACGATGAGGAGTAGCGCGCACGCGCGCGCGTGACGCGCGCGCGAGGAATTTCGCGGTTCGCCGGCCCGGTTCCGGCGCTGCAGCACCGTATGGCCAAGAACCTCGTCATCGTCGAATCACCCGCGAAAGCGAAGACGATCAACAAATTCATCGGGAAGGACTACGTCGTCAAGGCGTCGGTGGGACACGTCCGCGATCTTCCCAAGAGCGAGCTGGGTGTCGACGAAGAGACCTTCGAGCCGACCTACGAGGTCCTGGAAGGAAAGCAGAAAGTCGTCAACGAGCTGAAAGCGGCCGCTAAAAAAGCCGACACGATCTACATCGCTTCAGACCCCGATCGCGAAGGGGAAGCCATCGGCTGGCACGTCATGAATCTCCTCGGCGGCGATTCGAAGAAAGTGCGCCGCATCCTCTTCCACGAGATCACCAAGAACGCCGTCCGCAAGGCGATCGAGCATCCGATCGACATCGACATGAACAAAGTGAACGCGCAGCAGGCGCGGCGCGTTCTCGATCGTCTCGTCGGTTACAAACTCTCGCCGCTGCTGTGGGACAAAGTGCGCCGCGGCCTCAGCGCCGGCCGCGTGCAGTCGGTCGCGATGAAGATGATCGTCGACCGCGAGGAAGCGATCAAAGCGTTTGTGCCGGTCGAGTATTGGACGTTCGCCGCGAAGCTCGAAGCCGGGAATCCGCCCCCCTTCATCGCGAAGCTGACGAAGGTCGACGGAAAGAAGACCGAAGTCGCGAAGGAGCCGGAGGCGCGGACGATCGAAGCGGCGCTGAAGAGCGGCGCGTTCGTCGTCGACGCGATCACGCGCAAAGAGAAAAAGCGATCGACCGCTCCGCCGTTCATCACGTCGACCTTACAACGCACGGCGTACAACCGCTTCAAGTATCCCGTGAAGCGGACGATGCAAATTGCGCAGAAGCTGTACGAAGGCAAAGAGCTCGGCGGGCTGGGCTTTGCCGGCCTCATCACCTACATGCGAACCGATTCCGTCCGCATCAGCGAAGAGGCTCTCGGCGAAGTACGACAATATATCGCTACTAAATATGGTGACAATATATTGCCGGAGAAACCGAATTACTACAAAGTGAAGAAGTCGGCGCAGGCGCAGGAAGCGCACGAGGCCATTCGCCCGACATCGCTCGAATTCGATCCGGAGAAGATCAAAGATTTCCTGACGCGCGAGGAGCACAACCTCTACAAGCTGATTTGGGACCGCTTCGTCGCATCGCAGATGAAGCCCGCGATTTTCGACGTCACCGACGTCGACATTCAGAACGGCCCTTACACGCTGCGCATCTTCCAGGAAGAAGCGGAAGAGGACGACGAGGAGAAACCGGAAAACGAGCGAGCGCTGCCCGCGATGACAGAAGGCGAGAAGCTCTCGCTGCTCGACCTCGAGACGAAACAGAACTTCACGCAGCCCCCGCCGCGATACACCGAGGCGACGCTGGTTAAGGCGCTGGAGGAGAACGGAATCGGCCGTCCCTCAACGTACGGGCAAATCCTGACCACGATTCAGGCGCGCGACTACACCTACAAGCACGACGGCAAGTTCCACCCCACGCACCTCGGCGTCATCGTCACGATGCTGCTGCGTCAATCCTTCGGCGACATCATCGACGAGAAATACACCGCGCGTCTCGAAGAGGAGCTCGACGAAATCGAAGACGGAAAGCTCGAGTGGACCGACGCCATGCGCGAGTTCAACGAGAAATTCGTCGTCGATCTCGAGCGTGCCAAGACCGAGATGATGCAGGTCAAGGGTGAGGGCATCGCGACCGACGAGGTCTGCGAGAACTGCGGCTCGCCGATGGTCATCAAGTTCGGGCGTTTCGGCGAGTTCCTGGCATGCTCGAATTATCCGGAGTGCAAGACGACCAAGGAGATCGCCAAAGGCGACGCGGCCGAGGCGGGCGACGACACGATCATCTGCGAGAAATGCGGCAAGCCGATGCAGCTCAAGCGCTCGCGCTTCGGTCAGTTCTTCGCCTGCAGCGGCTATCCCGACTGCAGGAACACGAAGGATCCGCGGCTGTTGAAGGCCGGATTGCCGACCGAGCCGCAGCCTCCGTGCGAGATCTGCGGCAAAGAAATGGTGATGAAGAGCGGCCGCTATGGCCCCTTCTACAGTTGCTCCGGCTATCCCGACTGCCGAAACATTCGCAAGATCGGCGGCGGCCTACGCGTTCCGCCGACGCCCACCGGCGTGAAGTGCCCGCAGTGCGGCGAGGGCGAAATCGTCCAGCGCCGTTCGCGCCGCGGCATCTTCTATTCGTGCAATCGCTATCCGAAGTGCGAGTTCGCGCTCAATGCCAAGCCGGTTCCGCGCGCGTGTCCGAAGTGCGGCGCGCCGTATCTGCTCGAGAAGCAGACCAAGCGCGAAGGGCACATCGAGGCTTGCAACAACCCGGAGTGCGGTTACAAAGCGCCGATCACCACGCCTGAAGAAACGCGCGCACCGGCGGTGTGATCAGGTCGAGGGATGGGGTCAGGTCTTTGATTATGGCTACGCTCTCCCAATTGTGGAACTAATTCAGATCGTTGAGGATGCAGTGTAACGCGCTTTTTTTCGACTGCGCATCTTCCTGAAACAAAAGGGTCTTCACTGGGTAGAGCTTGGGCAGGAATCAAAGACCTGACCCCATTAGAAACGCGCGCACCGGCGGTGTGATCAAGTCGTAATCGATCAGAAAAGTGTCATGGCCGTTCGCCGACGCGATCCGCTCGTGCGTCACGGGTGTGCCGTTAGTCTTCATCGCGCGCTCGACGCGCTCGACCTCCGGCACCGGAAAAAGCCAGTCGGTGTCGAACGACACGAGCAGCGTTCTGCCGCGCCACTTGGCAAAGGCGCGTTCGAGCGATCCGAATTGTTCGTCGAGATCCATTTCGTCCATGGCGGCCTGTACGCGAATGTAGGAGTTCGCGTCATACTGTTTCGCGAACTTCTGTCCCTGATATTCGAAGTACGAGTCGATCTCGAACTGGCGCGTGCTGCCGCGGCGGCGTCGTCCGAATTTTGATTGCAGCGCCTGCGCGGAGAGATACGTCATGTGACCGACCATTCGCGCGACCTGCAGACCGCGGAGCGGCTCCGGATCGTCGTAGTAGTCGCCGCCGCGGAATCGCGCATCGCTCTCGATGATTTTTCGTCCGATGATGTGCCACGCGATCCCGGCGACCGGCACCGCTGCGCCGCACGCCATCGCCATGATCGAGTCCGTCCATTCGGGATACAGCGCCGTCCACATCAAGACCTGCATTCCGCCTAACGAGCCCCCCGCGATCGAATGCAGTCGCGAGATACCGAGATGCTCGAGGACGAGCTTTTGCGAATGGACCATGTCCGTGATCGTCGGCCACGGATATCGCGATCCGTAAGGTTTGCCGGTTGCCGGATCGATCGAGGCGGGAGCGGTCGTTCCGTAGCACGATCCGGGGAGATTCACGCACACGACAAAGTATTTTTCGAGATCGATCCCCTTCCCGTAGCCGACGAGCCCATCCCACCACCCGGGCCGCTCGTCATCGGAGTTCGTGTACTTGCCGGCGGCGTGTGCGTTCGCGGACAACGCGTGGCACGCGAGGATCGCGTTGGAGCGATCGGCGTTCAGCTCCCCGAACGTCTCGTACCGGATTGTGAACGGCACGATTGTTTCGCCATGCGAGAACTTGAAGCCTCGCTCGAGGACGAGGTCTTTCGGCGGCGCCGAGATGAATGTGTTCTGCAGGAGCTGCGGCATGAACCGCGAATCGTAATTCAGTCCGCCGCTTCCGGCATCACGATCCAGAGAACGATGTAAACGATGATTCCCGGGAACGCGACCGACAGGACGGAGACGAGAACATACAGCACGCGCACGGCGTTCGGGCTCCAGCCGAGCCATTCCGCGATCCCGCCGCAGACGCCGGCAATCATCCTGTGCTTGCGTGACCGACGGAGAGGCATGTCAGGCTCCTTTCTCGCGCTTCAACTGCCCTTCGTAGATACGTCGAACTTCGTCGATGGTTGAGATTTGATCGACAGTCTTGTCGTCGCGGATGCGCGCGATGCGCGGGAAGCGAAGCGCATAACCCGATTTGTGTCGCGACGACTCCTGAATCCGGTCGAACGCGATCTCGAGCACAACGCGTGGCTCGACCATGTGAACCGGCCCGTAACGCGCCGTGGTGGTCTCTTTGAAGTGCCTGGTCAGCTGGTCGATCTCGACGTCCGTCAGCCCCGAATAGGCCTTGCCGATGTTGACGAGCTCCTGATCGCGGCGCACTGCGAATGTGTAATCGGACAGCACGCTGCGCCGTTTGCCGTGCCCGTACTCGGCGGCTGTGACAACGCAATCGAGCGTCGCCAACGCCTTTTTGTATTTCAGCCACGACTTCCCCCGGCGGCCGGGGGTGTAGATCGATCCGGGATCCTTGACGACCAGTCCTTCGTTCGCGCGCGCGCGTGCGTCATCGAAGAGTTCATCGACATGTGCCGCGTCGCGGATCGGCGTCTGATCGGAGGGTCGAATCGCGTCACCACGAACGATGTTTCGAAGCCGGGTCAGGCGTTCGCTCAACGGCAATTCAAAAAGTGCCACGCCGTTTTCGAAGAGGAGATCGAATGCGAAGAACGCGACCGGCGCCTCGCGCAACAGCGATTCCGACACTTTACGCCGGCCGAGGCGAGTCTGAATGATGGCGAAGGGGAGGATGCGGTCGCTGAATGCCACGATCTCGCCGTCGAGGATGACACTGCGATCGAGCTCGCGCGCCGCAGCTTCGATCTCCGGAAATCGATGCGTGACGTTGTCCATCGTCCGCGAGTAGATCCGCACTTCCTTGCCATCGCTGTGCAGTTGCGCGCGGATGCCGTCGTACTTGTCGTCCGCGAACGCGCCAACGCCCAATGCCGCGACGATTTCCTCCGGATCTTCTTCGGGTTGCGCAAGCATGAACGCGAACGGATGAAAGAGCGTCATCTTCACGCTTTCCAGCGCGTCGCTTCTCGCGAGCAGCGCTGTCGCACCGATGTCGCCGGTGAACATGTTGGCCCGACGCACGGCATCGACTTTTCGTCCGAACGCCTTCGCGATCGCGGACTCGACGAGACCTTCCTGCAATCCGATGCGAAGCTCGCCGACGAGAATCTTCACGACGTAGCGCGCGCCCTGAGCGTCGACTTTTCGCAGCAGTTCGGTGAGGATGCTTTTCTTTTCGTTCGCGCCGGCCGTCTGGGCGATGCGATCGAAATACTCGCCGAGCTCGGAGAGCGTGATCGTGCGTGCGGGATCGTTCGGGAAGTTATCGGCCAGCGTGTCGCCAGCATCGCCATGCTTCGACCATGAGGCCCAGATCTCGTCCGAGCTTCTGCCGGTGACGGCCGACGCAGCGTCGCTGATGAGCGCCCCGCCGACGCCGGTCACGCGCTCTTCGCGCCGCGGAAACGGCGAGCCGGAGAAAAAAACGACAGCGCGCTCGAGCGAAGCGTCGTCGAGCGAACGGAGATAGTCGGCCAGGAGCCGCTCCTTCTCGTTTTTCTTTGTCGTCGCTGCGATCGCGTTGGCGACCACCGTGAAGTCGGAAAGCATGCGATAGAATCCGCGCCCCGAAAGAGGTTAGCGCATGAAAACAAAAGTGACCGTCGTGGGCGGCGGCAACGTCGGTGCCACAGTGGCGCAGGGGATTGCGTACAAGGAGCTCGCCGACGTCGTGGTGGTCGACATCATCGAGGGCGTCCCGCAGGGGAAGTCACTCGATCTGATGGAGACCGCGCCAGTCGAAAAATACGATTCGATCCTCAAAGGTTCGAACAGCTACGACGGCACCGAGAACTCCGACATCGTCGTGATCACCGCCGGCCTGCCGCGAAAACCCGGCATGAGCCGCGACGATCTGCTGTGGAAAAACGAGGAGATCGTCTCCGGCGTCACCCGCGAGGTCGTAAAGCGCTCTCCCAACAGCATTCTGGTCGTCGTCTCGAATCCGCTCGACGCGATGTGCGAGGTCGCGCGCCGCGTTTCGCGCTTTCCGCGCGAGCGCGTCGTCGGCATGGCCGGCGTCCTCGATTCTGCCCGCATGCGGGCGTTCATCGCGATGGAGCTCAACGTCTCCGTCGAAAACACGCACGCCTTCGTCCTCGGCGGCCACGGCGACACCATGGTGCCCCTCCCGCGCTACTCTACAGTCGCTGGAATTCCGATCACGGAGCTCATTGCGAAGGATCGGATCGACGCCATCGTCGACCGGACGCGCAATGGCGGCGCCGAGATCGTGAACCTGCTGAAGACGTCGGCATGGTATGCGCCGGCGGCCTCGACCGTTGAGATGGTCGAAGCCATTCTGAAGGACAAGCGGAAGATTCTGCCGTGCGCAGCGTTTCTTCAAGGTGAATACGGCATTCGCGGGCTGTACGTCGGCGTGCCGGTGAAGCTCGGTCGTAACGGAATCGAACAGATCATCGAGATCAAATTGACCAATGAAGAACGCGCCGCGCTCGACAAATCGGCGAGCGCAGTCAAGGAACTCGTCGACAAGCTCAAGATCGCGGCTTAAAATCGTCCCATCCCGCCCATGAAAAAACTCGTCATCGATATCGAGACTGTCGGCATTCCCTGGGAAGAGCACGATCCCTACGTCCGCGAGTATCTGATCAAGGGGCAGACCGAAGACGGCGCCGAAGAGACCAAGCGTGCCGGCGGCCTGTCGCCGTTCCGCGGAAAGATCGTCGCGATTGGCGTCATTCGCATTGACGACGGCCGATCGTGCGCGCTTTACGAAATGCCGGGACAAACGGACGTCCGCGTCGAGCGCGCCGGACTGCGAACTTACATCTCCGGAACCGAAAAGCAGATCCTGGAAAAATTCTGGGAGTGGTTCGACACTGACTCACGCTTCATTTCGTTCAATGGACGTCAATTCGACGGGCCGTTTCTGATGATTCGTTCCGCGATCAATGGCGTGACGCCGAAGCGCGATCTGGTTGGCTATCGCTATCAGATGCATCCGAATTGCGACGTCCGCGAGGCGTTGAACTTTTTCGGCACGACGAACAGCCGCCAGTTCAAGTTCAATCTCGATCTGGCGTGCAAGGCCTTCGGCGTTGCGACCTCGAAGCATGAGGGCGTCGATGGCCGCAGCGTCGAGTCGTGGTATCGCGCCGGCCGGCATCGCGAGATCGCCGACTATTGTCTCGACGACGTCCGGGCAACTCTCGAGCTGTACGAGAAGATCGCGCCGTCGCTTTTGATGTTCAACAAGGAATTTCGCGAGTCGGAGGAAAAAGAGCTGCGCGGCAAGAAGGAAGAGTCGCCGCTGGTGCCGACGAGCGAAGCGCAATTCGTCGAGGCGGTGACCCAGACATCGCTCGCACTGACCGCATCGCTCGATGTGAGCGAGCCCGAACCGGTCGCCGGTGCGCATCAGGCGATGGTGTTCGAGAAGCTGATCACGCCCGACGAGCCCGAGGAAGAAATACCGGCTAATCCGCTTACAATCCGCGAGTGAAGCTGTTCCGGGCGCGGATATTCACGCCGGTCGCCGACCCATTTCGGAGCGACGCAGCAAAGTCCTACCTCTTTTTCGACGACGGATACCTGGCCGTCGATCTGACGCGCATCGCGAGTGTCGGCCCATGGGATCAGCACCCTCCCGGCGAGGTCGTCGACCTGGGGCGGGATGCGCTGATCACTCCCGGATTCTTCGACACCCACCTTCACGCGCCGCAGCTCGAGATGATCGGATCGTACGGCGGTCATCTGCTGGAGTGGCTGAATCGCTACACCTTTCCGACGGAAGCGAAGTTCAGCGATCCGAAACACGCAGCGACGATCGCACGCGCATTCTTTGACGAGCTTCTGCACAACGGCACGGTGTGCGCGATGATTTTTTCGACAATCCATTTCGAAGCGACCGACATTTTCTTCGCGGAAGCAGAACGGCGCGGATTTCGCGGAATCATCGGGAAGGCGATGATGGATCGCAACGCGCCCGAAGCGCTCCTCGAGAACGCGCAGACCTCGTATGAACAGAGTCGTGAGCTGCTGCAGAAATGGCACAACCGCGGGCTTCTGCGATACGCCATCACGCCGCGATTCGCTCCCACGTCGACGCCCGAGCTTCTTGCGCGCGCCGGCGATTTGAAGCGCGAATTTCCCGATGCCTACGTGCACACGCACATTTCCGAGAACACCAGCGAAGTGACATGGGTGCACGAACTTTTTCACGAAGCGGAGTACGCCGACGTCTACGATCGCTACGGTCTGCTCGACGAACGGACGGTCCTTGCGCACGGCGTTCATCTCACGGAGGAAGAGCTCGACCTTCTCGCGCGCCGCCGTGCGCGGATCTCGCATTGCCCCAACTCGAATCTCTTCCTCGGCAGCGGACTCTTTCGATTGCATCACGTCATGGATGCCGGCGTTGTGGTCGGACTCGGAACCGACATCGGCGCAGGCACGACCCCGTCGATGTTCACCGCCATGGCGGACGCGTACAAAGTGCAGCAGGTCCAGGGCGTCTCGCTCAGCCCCTTCGAGCTGTGGTACCTCGCGACGCTTGGCGGTGCGCGCGCACTGTCGTTCGACGGCGAAACAGGAAGCCTCGAGGCCGGCAAATCGGCGGATTTCCTGGTCTTGAATCTTCGCGCGACGCGCGAATATCGAGGACCTGCTGGCGGGACTGATTTTCATGGGCGACGACCGCGTCGTCCAGAGCGCCACCATCGCGGGACGCGAAGTCATGCGCCGCTGACCCGGTCTGGCGTATGGTTTGCGCCTGCCAGTACGCAGGAGGTAACAATGCTCCGTAAGTCAGCGTTTTTGTTTCTAATCGCTGTCTCCGCTTTCGGACAGTCGAGTAGCCAATGGCGGACAAGCGCAGATGTTCGCGAAGGTGTGCGCGGCAGCGTCGTCGGCACCGTCACCGATGTCGACGAAGGCCGCCGACAGTTCACCGTTCGACCCGATGGTGACCAATACGGACAGGTCACGATCATTGCCGACGCCGTGTCGACGCAGTACAACGGATTTGGCGGAACGATCAACGGATCGCCGGAAGTTTTCATCGGGAGCACCGGATTCGCGAATCTTCGCGTCGGCGATCGCGTCGAAGTTCGCGGCGTCGGTCGAAACACCGGCGTGGCGGCCGCAGAGTACGTCACACTCCTCGGGCGCCCGGTCGAGGCACCGCAAACAGGCGTGGGCCAGACCCGCACGCCCAACACGATTTCGCCTCCGACTGCATCTGGTACAACGCCGAGCACTACGCCGGTACAACCGGGGCGCATTGAAGGTGTCGTACGGCAAGTCAATGCCCCGGACGGGCGAATTGTGATCGAGACCGACCGCCGCGAAATGATCACGATTCGCGCGGCGACATCGACGCCTGTGTATTACCGAAACACCGTTTACAAAATCGCCAACCTCGAGCCGGGCGACCGCATCCGTATCCAGGCGGAAGGATCGACGAATACCGGCGGCGAGATTCGTGCTCGAACGATCGACGTCATCCAAAGCGCACAGGAGACGGGCGGATCGGTTGCCGAGGTCGGCGCACTTTCGGGTCGGGTCACATCGATCGATCGGCGAACCAACATCGTGCGCGTCGACAATGGACGCAACGAAGTGCGCGTCGATCTGTCGTCGGCCGTCGACTCATCCGGACGCCGCGTGCGGGCCGCCGATCTGCAGGTTGGCGATCAGGTGGATCTGAGCGGCAGCTATACCGGCGATACGTTCACGGCGACCACGGTGCGATTCGGCGATGAGCCGCTTGCCCCTGCGCCTGCGTCACCGACTCCGCAAGCGCCATCGCGACCGTACGGCGACGTCCTGGGCGCCGTGACAATTTACGGAACGGTCGCGCAGTCGCTCAACAACGGTCCGCGCCTCGTGATCCGGGAGACGGATAACAATCAGACGATCTCGCTCTACGTCCTCGAGGATTTCGTCGTCCGCAACAAGACCGGCGGTTACACAACTGCCGACCGCCTCCGTGAAGGCGACCCTGTCGTTGTGAAGGCCTACCGTGATGCCGACGGAAACTACATCGCGCAGACCATTCGACAACGGTAAGCGAATGTAGAGCCGGCTTTAGCGGGCCGGCCACCGGCTGAAGCCGGCTACAGTTATTTGGAATTTTACGCCGCATGCGAGTGTCGAAACCTCCATGCGGCGCGAAATTTTGCCCGGTGTCTCGCCTGACGGCACAAACCCGAATGTCGTTTTCCGATCGCAACCAGTAATCGCCTCCGCACGCCGGCGCGCCGCGATGCACGACGTCTTCGATTTGCTGCTCCTGGCGGGCGTCGACGCGCTTTTCATCCGCTGGTCGCATGCGCACATCCCGATGCTCGATCGCGCAGCCACCATGCTCGTGCTCGCGATCGCGAACGTCGTGCTGATTGCCTACGTCTGGTCGGTGCGGGCGCTTCCACGATGGCGCGCACGCAAGCTCGCCTCGACGTGGTCAGCGGCCGAGCGCAGCAGATTCCTCAGGTTTTGACGATGCGGTGCGCGAGGATGACTTCGCGGCCGGCGAGATACAGCAGCGTTATCAGAATCGCGAATGGGATCAGCGCCAGCAGATCGGAGTTCGCGAAAAGATTCTGCCTCGCAAATTTGTCGAGCGAATCGTTGAACTTCGCGAGTGCCGGCGCGGCGGCGATGAACGCGATGATGATGCCCGCGATTGCGCCGCCTGCGATGTAGCCTGACGCCATAAGCACTCCTGGACTCTTGTCGCCTTCCGCGGTCAGTTGCTCTTCGGTGAGATTCTTTCCTTCGTACTTCTTCGCGATCCATCGATCGACGAACCAGCGCACGATGCCCCCGATGAGAATCGGCGATGAGGACGACAGCGGCAGATAGACACCGACCGCGAATGCGAGCGATGGAATCCCGGACATCTCGAGGACGATCGCGATCATCGCGCCGAGCAGCACGAGGGCCCAGGGCAGCTTGCCGCCCAGGATGCCCTTGATGATGTACGACATCAGCGTCGCTTTGGGCGCGTCGAATTTCGTGAGGCGCTCTCCATTCGGGAGGCGGTTGTAGATGCCGTTGATACCTGGATCGACGAAGTAGGCCAGGTTGCCGTTCTCCTCGACGAGATACTTTTCAGCGTTTCCGCCGCCCGGATCCTGCCGGTGCCACACGTAGTAATCCTTTGTATCGCCTGCGGCTTGTTGAACGGGCACGCGTTCACGCGCATGCAGCGTCGACACATCGACGTGCTCGTTCGGGCTGGCGTGGCCGGCAGCGAAGCCGGCGGGAATGTTGTGGACGGGGATGTACACCGATTTCGTTTTGTTGAGTCCGAGAAGAATCGGACCGAGGAGCACCGCTGAGGCAAACGCGCCGATCAGAATCGCGATCTGTTGATTGCGCGGCGTCGCGCCCACCAGGAATCCAGTCTTGAGGTCCTGCGACGTCGTGCCGCCATTCGACGATGCGATGCAGACAATGCCGCCGATGGACAGCGCAGTAACAAAGTAGCTGTTCCCCGTCCAATGGAGGACCACGAAGATCAGGCAGGTCAGAAGCAGCGTCGCCACAGTCATGCCGGAAATCGGATTCGACGAAGAACCGATCTCGCCGGTGAGGCGCGACGACACCGTGACGAATAGAAATCCGAACACGATGATGAGGACCGCTGCGGCCACGCGTGCTCCGAAGCCGGTGCCGCCGACATAGAGCGGGTTCGAGAACGCGATTGCCACAAGCAGCGCGATGATTCCAATGAGCACGAATTTCATCGACAGATCGCGGTCGGTTCGCTGCATCCCTTCGCGCGCCGATGCACCGCCGCGGAAATCCTGCAAGCCGCCCTTGAGGCCGTGCCATATAACCGGCATCGAGCGCGCGACGCTGATGATTCCGCCCGCCGCAACCGCCCCGGCGCCGATGTAGAGAATGTACGCGTTGCGAATCGCGCCGGGCGACATGTCTTTGATCAGCGCGGTGGTTTCGGGTGCCAGCGGCGTTGCCAGACCTGCGCCGAAGTACTTGATTGCAGGAATGAGCACGAGATATGCGAGCACACCGCCGGCGCACATGATGGAAGCGATCCGCGGACCGATGATGTAACCAACGCCGAGGAGCTCCGGCGAGATATCCGCTGATATCGAACCCGCGGTGAACGGCGGACCGAAGATGCGCTCGGGCGTGGCCTTCCAAAGGCGGAACCCCTGGGGATCGATGAGGGTCTTGTAGATAAGACCGATCCCCAGCCCGGTGAAGATCGTTTTCGCGCTGGTCGTCGCGCCGCCAAGAGCTTCCATCTCACGCTTTGCACTTTCGGACGCCGCTTCGCGTGACTCGCGCGACGCGCCAGCCTTCAAGACCTTGGCGCGCGCGGTGCCTTCCGGGTACTTCAGCAGTCCATGCTGGGCCACGATCAGAGCGCGCCGCAGGGGAATCATCATCAGAAGGCCGAGCAGTCCGCCGAGGACCGCCACCAGCATCACGCGCGTGAACTCGAGATCGAAGCCGAGGATCAGGATCGCCGGCATCGTGACGCCGACGCCGAACGCGATCGACTCGCCCGCCGAGCCCGCAGTCTGCACGACGTTGTTTTCGAGAATCGTTGCGTCGCGAAGGCCAAGTTTCGAAAGAAGTCGGAAAAGTGTGATTGAGATTACGGCGACCGGAATCGATGCGCTCACGGTCAATCCGACCCTCAACACGAGATAGAGCGACGACGCTCCGAAGATCGCGCCGAGGATCGTGCCCATGATCACGGGGATTGCTGTCAGCTCGCGGAGCTCGGTCGCCGCGGGGATGTACGGTTCAAATTCGACCGGAGGAACGATTTGCAGCTCGGGGTGGATGATGTCGGGAAACTCTTGCGGAGTCGTAGTCATCGGATCCTCCACGCCTGCATTCGGTGGGCCATTGTATAGCCGGATCAGCGACTTACAGGTACACGGGCTGCGGCGGCGAGATATTTTCCTGTCACGCTGCGCGGATTGGCTGCGATCTCCTCCGGAGTTCCCACTGCCACGACCTCACCGCCGGCATCGCCCCCTTCAGGTCCGAGATCGATCACGTAATCGGCGGCCTCGACGAGCTGGATGTTGTGTTCGATGACCACGACGGAGTTGCCGCGCTCGATCAGATTGCGAAAGGTCTTGATCAATTGATTGACATCAGACCAATGCAGTCCGGTGGTCGGTTCGTCGAAGAGAAAGAGCCGTCCGGCTTCCGTCTTCGAATGTTCCGACAGAAACGATGCGAGCTTCAGGCGCTGTGCCTCGCCGCCCGAAAGCGAATCGGTCGACTGGCCGAGGCGGAGGTAGCCGAGGCCGACCGAGCGGAGTGAGACGAGCCGCTTCAGGATCGGACGCTTATCGACGAAGAATCGCATCGCCTCGTCGACGGTCATGTTGAGGATGTCGTTGACGTTCTTGTTGCGATAGGTGACTTTCATCACCTGCTCGTTGAACCTGCGGCCGCCGCACTTGTCGCAGACGATTTCAACGTCGGCGAGGAATTGCATGTCGATGCTGACCGTCCCTGCGCCTTCGCAGGTGTCGCAGCGGCCGCCGGCGGTGTTGAATGAGAACATCCCCGCGGTCACGCCGTTGAGTTTCGCGGCCGTTGTTTCGGAGAGAAGTTTTCGGATCTCGTCCCACGCTTTGACGTATGTGGCAGGATTCGAGCGCGACGAGCGTCCGATCGGCGATTGATCGACGAGTTGAATGTCGTAGACCTGATCCACGCCTTCGAGCGCCGTGATTTTGCCGATATCGAGACCACTGACGCCGCGATATTCGCGCTGGTAGCGGTTGTAGAGACAATCGCGGATCAGCGTCGACTTGCCCGATCCGGAGACGCCGGTGATGGCGACGAGCTGCCCGAGCGGGATCGCGACGTCGACGTTTTTCAGATTGTGCTGCCGGGCGCCCCGCACAACCAGTGCCGGGTGCCGGGTGCTGGGTGCCGCGTTCTCGATCGGCCGTTCCGGCACGCGGCACTCGGCACGCGGCACTCCCTCGTACACGACAGATCCGCCAAACTCCCCCGCCCCTGGCCCGAGCTCGATGGTGTGATCCGCGCCGCCGATGATCGTCGGATCGTGCTCGACCACAACGACAGTGTTGCCGGCATTCTTCAATCGTCGCAGCACGGCGAGCAGACGCTCACTGTCTCGCGCATGCAGGCCGACGGTCGGCTCGTCGATGACGTACATCGTTTCGGTCAGCGAGCTGCCCAGTGCTGCGGCGAGGTTGATGCGCTGCGATTCACCGCCGGAGAGAGTTCGCGTCTGCCGACCGAGCGTCAGGTAGGAGAGGCCGACTTCATCGAGGTACACCAGGCGATTCACGATCTCGCGGCGCAGATGTCCCGCGATCGCCTCTTCCTGTTTCGACATCGGGAGGTATTCCCAGAAATGTCGCGCGGATTTGACGTCCATCGAAAAGAGATCGCCGATTGTGCGATCCCGAAACTTGACGTAATCGGCCGCCGCTTTGAGTCGCGATCCATGACACTGCGGGCACGGCTCGTAGCTTCGGTACTTGGCGAGTTTCACGCGAACGTGAATCTTGTACTTCTTCGTTTCCAGCCATTCGAAGAAGCCCTTGATGCCGTACCACTTCCCTCGCCCGTTGTGCAGAAGGTCCCATTCAGCCGGCGTCAGCTCGCTGATCGGCACATCGAGTCGCAAGTTGTATTTCTTTGCGGCCCGCCCGAGGTCTTCGTAGCAATCTTCATAGCCGGGCGAGTTCCACGGCGCGACCGGAAGCTCATCGAGCCGCAGGCTGCGATTTGGAATCACCTTCTCCATGTCGATGCCGATGATCCGGCCGTAACCCTGGCAGTTCGTGCACGCGCCGAGCGGCGAGTTGAATGAGAAGAGCTGCGGCGTCGGCTCGAGTAACTCCGTGCCGCACTTGTTGCA
>QHVX01000066.1:0-1349 GCA_003222375.1 Acidobacteriota bacterium | reverse complement strand
AAATCTCGAACGCCTGCTCGATCGCTTCCGTGATTTGAGTATGTTTTTCACGATCAATCCGCGTCCGCGTGATCACGAGCTCCAGCGACGTCGATTTCGTGAGATCGACTTCCTTGAGATCGCGCACCTCGTGATCGACCCAGATCCGGTAGTACCCGGCCTTGATCAACTGCCTGAGGACCTCATCGCGATTTTCGGCGTCGAAGAAGATCGGCGCCAGAATCACGGCGCGCTTTCCGCCGAGTTGCTCGGCGATCGCGTTGGTAATCGATTCCGGCGTCTCCTTCCGCCAGTAGGTCATGAAGAGGCGGATGTGGTCGGCAAGCTCGGTGGCGGTCGCGACCGTGGAGCGAGCGTTCTTGACCGAGTTTTTCTGCTCGATCGAGATCGCCGGCAGGATACCTTCGATCTCGTCGACGTCCGGACGATCGATCCGTTCGAGGAACTGCCGGACATAGGTCGACATCGACTCCACGAACCTTCGCTGCCCCTCGGCATAGAGGGTGTTGAATGCGAGCGAGGACTTTCCAGAACCCGACGGGCCCGTCAGCACCGTGAGCTGGCGCTGCGGGATATCGACCGAAATGTTCTTGAGATTGTGGGTCCGCGCCCCTCGAATCGCGATCGTACGCGTGGGCATATTCGGACTTAGAACAATTCGGACTACAACCGTATGCCGTGCCGCTGGTAGAAGTTGTAGTCTCCCAGCCGCGATTGGAGCTTCTCGACGATGTCTGCCGGGAGAGCACCTTCGGCCGCAGCGGCGTTCATCTCGACCTGCCGCGGGTTTTTCGCGCCGGGGATTGTCGACGCGACTGCCTCATTCGCCAAAACGAACCTCAAGGACGCCTCGGTAAGATTGCGCGCGGCGCCCCCGATGATCGACTTCGCCTCGTCGACGCGTTCGATCGCCTCCTGCAGGCGTCGCGGCGTCAGAAAGTTCTGGCGCAAATCGTCCGCCGGGAAAACAGAATCGATCCTGAACTTTCCGGTGAGCAGTCCCGATGCGAGCGGAACACGGGCAATGACTCCGTAGCCCTTCTCCTTCGCGATCGGAAAGAGAACCTGCGATGGTGCCTGATTGAGGATGTTGTAAAGCACCTGCAGCGCATGTGCCCATCCACGCTGCATGATCTCGACGCCTTCCTCCGGAGTCGAGATGGACACACCCCAGAATCGAATCTTTCCCGCATCCTGCAGGCGCTCCATCGCGTCCTGGATCTCTTCCTGGCGAAGATCGGCGATGGCCGGATTGTGGACCTGATACAGATCGATGTAATCCGTTCGAAGGCGTTTCAGCGATCCATCGACGGCGTGGAAGATGTGTTGCCGCGAAAAATCTTTTTTCA
>QHVX01000325.1 GCA_003222375.1 Acidobacteriota bacterium | reverse complement strand
ACCTCCGGAGTCCACTTCGGCGACATCAATTCTTCGCGCAGCAGCTCGGGCGCATCCTCTTTCACGATGATTTTGGTTTCGAAGTCGAGCCCGGCCGAGAAGCCGAGGTATTCGTGGGTCGGGCGGGCGAAGCAGTAGATGCAGCCGTGCTCACAGCCGCGATAGGGATTGACGCTGGAGCCGAAGCCGACATCCGGACTGTCGTTGTGCGCGATGACGGTGCGGATCGGATCGCGAAGGTACAACGTCCGCGGCGCGTTTTCGTCGAGCTCGGCCTCGTCATCGCGGACGTAGGCGAGCTTCTCAAAACGATTCTGCGGATTCCACGACGCCCCTCGGCCCTTCATGGCGTGATCACCGCCGTTCCGACGAATTCTCCCGCCCGTAGAGCGCCGAGCGCCTCATTCGCCCTCTCGAGCGCGAAGTTCGTGCGCTGCGTGGCGATCTTCGTCTTGCGCGCGATCGCGAAGAATTCTTCGCCGTCGCGACGCGTGAGATTGGCGACCGATCGAATCGATCGCTCTTCCCACAACAATTCGTAAGGGAACGACGGGATGTCGCTCATGTGAATTCCGGCGCAGACGACGACGCCGCCTTTGACAATGTTGCGCAGCGCGGTGACGACCAGCGACCCGACTGGAGCGAAGATGATTGCTGCGTCCAGCTTGTCGGGCGGAGCATTACTTGATCCGCCGGCCCACGACGCACGCATTCTCATTGCAAACTCTTGCGCATCTTTATCGCCATCGCGCGTGAATGCGTAGACCTCGCGCCCTTCGGCCGCTGCAACCTGCGCAATCATCTGCGCCGAAGATCCGAATCCGTAGAAGCCGATGCGGCGGGCATCGCCTGTCATGCGCAGCGCGCGAAAGCCGATCAAACCGCCGCAGAGAAGCGGCGCGGCCTCGTCGAATGCGTAACCATCCGGTAACGGATGACAGTAGCGCGCATCCGCGACGCAATACTCCGCGTAGCCGCCGTCGATCGTGTAGCCGGTGAAGCGCGCGTTATCGCAAAGATTCTCGCGACCGGTCGTGCAGTAATGACAACTTTCATCCGTCCATCCGAGCCACGGGACGCCCACGCGCTCGCCGCTCGAGTCGATCACGCCCGCGATCTGATGGCCCGGAATGAGCGGCAGCTTCGGCTTCGCGAGCTCGCCGTCCACGATGTGAAGGTCGGTGCGACACACGGCACACGCTTCGATCCGAATCAAGACCTCGCCCTTTTTCGGCTGAGGCTTCGAGACATCGACGAGCTGTAGCGGTTCACGCGCCCGCCGAAGAGTCATTGCGCGCACAAAGCGAGAGTAACGCGACGGTCAAGTAAATCTACACGCTGTGGATTTCGCGCATGCGGCGCAGCGGCGCAGACCATGTCGCGACGACGGCGACGACAATCAACGTCATCACGCCGCCGAACACCACCGACGGCACCGTGCCGAGAAGCCGCGCCGCGACGCCCGACTCGAATGCGCCGATCTCGTTCGACGAGCCGATGAAGATTTGGTTGACCGCCGAAACGCGGCCGAGGAGCTCGGTCGGTGTGAGGGTCTGCAGAAGTGTGCCGCGAATCAGCACGCTGATGTTGTCGAAGACTCCACTGAGCGTCAGCAGCGTAAATGACAGCCAGAAGTTTCGCGAAAGCGCGAACGCGATCATGCATACGCCGAACGCCGCCACCGTCACGAAGAGCGTAAGGCCGGCACGACGAAACGGCGGCCGGTGCGCGATGTAGATGCCGATGATCAGCGAACCGATTGCCGGCGCCGCACGCAGAACACCGAGTCCCTCCGGCCCTACGCGAAGAATTTTTGCGAATACCGGCAAAAGCGCCGTCGCGCCACCGAACAGGACCGAGAAGAGATCGAGCGTCATTGCAGACAGCAGCACCGGCTGATTCCAGAGAAAGCGCAATCCAATCTGCAGGCTTTCGCTCAGTCCGATGTCGGTCGCTGCGAGCGGCTGCGATTCGTGAGCGATCAATGCGAAGGCGATGATTGAAGCGACTGTCAGCACCAGAACGACGACGTACGACCATGCCGGCCCTGCGAATCCGTACAGCAAACCGCCGAGGGCTGGGCCGAGGATTGCGGAGAATTGCCAGGTCGAGGAGCGCCACGCCACGGCGCTCGGGTAGAGCTCGCGCGGAATGAGCTCGGCGGAGAGCGCGCTTACCGCCGGGCGCGTAAAGCTCCGCGCGATGCCGCTCGCGAAGATGACCGCGTACATCGGCCAAACGCGGTGCGCCGCGAGCACCGACGGCATCAACGTGAACGCCAGCAGCGCGGCGACCGAGATCGCGATGCCGATCGTGCCGATGATCGCGATCGCGCGCCGGTTCGCGCGATCGGCAACGTGACCGGCATACAGGGCCACCGCGATGAACGGCACGGCTTCCGCCAGTCCGATGAGGCCGAGCGACAGCGGATCGTTGGTGATCGCGAAGATCTGCCAGCCGACGACGACGATCTGCGCTTCGCGCGCGACGGTCGTGGTGCTGTACGCCAGAATCAGGCGGCGAAAGTTTGCATAGCGGAGCGCGGCATAGGGATCGTGATTCGCCAAGCTAGTCCGGAGGAACTCCAACCGGCGTCACGGCAGCGCGATCGAGCTCGCCCGTGCGAATGCGATAGACGTGCTCGACCGGCAGAACAAAAATCTTCCCGTCGCCGACGTCGCCTGTTCGCGCACCTTCGAT
>QHVX01000324.1:362-4241 GCA_003222375.1 Acidobacteriota bacterium | reverse complement strand
ATCGCGATTGGCGACCACCCCGGCCGCGACCTCTATCACCCGGTCCGTTTGGCGGATGTCGAGCTCGAACCGGCAGCGTTATCGCTCGCCGACGAATCCGCCTGCATGGACGACGAACAGTTCCTGCGCCGGATGATTCTGGCGCTGCTGCAGCGTGATATCAGCGATGCCGAGCTCAGAGAGTTCGAGCACGCGATCCGCCGCGGAGTACCGCGGCGGACAATCGTCTCGCATTTGGCAAATTCTCTTACGCCTTGATGGCGAAACTCCAGGCGGTTCGATAGTGCTCCATGCCCGATTCGTATTGGCCGTTGTTGATATCGCCGTCACCTTTCGATAGCTCGTTGCGCGCCTTATCGACATTCGCGCTGCGTGCAGCGGCGTCATTGATTGCAGTGAGCGCGAGCTGCCGCACATCGGTGACGATGCGGTTGATGAGCGCCTGGACTTTGTCCGCAGCAACGCTGCTCTTCGCGTCTTTCATGATCGCAAGCAGCGGAATCAACGCGTTTTTCGCTTCGGTGAAAATGCCGTCGCCGTCGGCCGCCGTTCCGTGGATGGAATCCAGCCACTGGTCCGGATCGAGCGCCTCGCCGAGGTGTGTGATCGCGTTGTTGAGGCGGTCGACGTCCTGCTTGTTCGCCGTTCCGTCGCGCAGCTTCGCAATCGCGTTGAGTTGATTCTGCAGATCGTCGCGCAGACCGCCGATGGTCAGCATCCCCGTGCCGGTCGTGTTCGCATAATTCGTGTTTGCGCTGGTGAAACTCGCGACCACGCCGTACGTGCCTGGGAGCGTCGGCGCTGTCGGCGATCCGTTGTAAGTGAAATTGAAAGTGCCGGCGATCGTGACGCCGCCGAGTCCTGTGGCGGTCGCAGTGGCGGTCTTCGGCGTGCCGTCGTAGATCGGCACCTCGCCGGTGGCCGTGAGTCCGTTGACCGTTATGACCGGAATCGCGGGATTGATGATGATGTGAACGCTGCCGGATGCCGGCGCGTAATTGACATTCCCCGCAAATGTCCACGAGGCGTTTCCGCCCGGCACGTTCGTGAACGATGCGCCGAGGTTCAGCAAGCCGCTGAGGTTCTCGCCGCTCACCCCGAGCGCCGAACCGGTTGCGCCATGCGCGGCCCCGTCGTAGACGCCGCTGTAGCCGATGACCTGGATTTTCGCGGCGGCCTGCGCAATCGCGATGGCCGCATCGCCGCTGGCTGATGCGTAGTTTGTGTTGCCCGCGAACGTCCAATGCGCGGTGCCGCCCGGCACATTCGTGAACGATGCGCCGAGACTGAGCAAGCTGCTCAGGTTCTCGCCGTTTACACCGAGAGCCGTGCCGGTCGCGCCGTGTGCTGCTCCGTCGTAAGTGCCGCCGTAGCCGTTGACGTTGATCGTCGCATTTGCCTGCGTGATCTTGATCGCGGCATCTCCGGCGGCCATTGCGTAGTTGTTGTTTCCTGCGAAGGTCCAGTGCGCGGTGCCGCCGGGAACGTTCGTGAACGATGCGCCGAGGTTGAGGAGGCCGGTGAGGTCCTCGGCGTTCACGCCCTTTGCCGAGCCGGTGGCGCCATGAGGCTGGCCGTCGTAAACGTTGTTGTAGCCGTTCACGGAAATCGTCGCATTCGCTTGCGCGATCGCGATCGATGCATCGCCCGCCGCGGCTGCGTAATTCATGTTGCCCGCGAACGTCCAATGCGCCGTGCCTCCCGGCGCGTTCGTGAAGCTCGGGCCGAGGCTGAGGAGACCGGTGAGATCCTCCCTGTTGACGCCCGTCGCTGTGCCCGTCGCCCCGTGGGCATGACCGTCGTACACGCCCGTGTAGCCGTTGACGACGATCGTGGCTGCCGCAGCCACGATCTTGAGGCTTCGCGGGACATCTGCCGCGGCGTTGTAGTTGTTGTCGCCGAGTTGCGAAGCAGTCACCGTGCAGCTCCCCGCCCCGGTGATAGTGATCGTGGAACCGTTAACTCCACTGGAGATGCAGTTGCCTGTCGCTGCAAAAGTCACCGGGCTGGTCGATCCACCCCCGCCCGCACTGACGGTGAACGGAGCATCGCCGTAAACCTTGTCGCCCAGCGCGGCAAACGTGATTGTCTGATCGCCTTTGTTGACGACCTGCACCACTGCGACGGACGTGCTTGGCGCGGAAGCGGTGTCGCCTTCATACGTTGCAATAATTGAATGCGATCCGACCGGCAAGCCGGTGGTGACGTACGTTGCCGTACCGGTATTGTCGAGAGGGCGGCTGGCGAGAGTGCTGCCGCCGTCGAAGAACGTGACGTTTCCGGTCGGAGTCGGCGTGCCGCCGTTTGTCACCGCGGCCGTGATCGTGATCAATGTTCCATACTGCGACGGATTCGGATTTGAAGAGAGTGTCGTAGTTGTCGGCGCCGTGAAGTTGATATCGAGAATCGGATGCAGCTCGATCCCGTTCGGCGCGACACCGGTTTGTCCGTGAATGAAATCGAAGAAGCCGACGCCGGTGATGCGCACGGGAACATTGGCGGTCTGGAAGAACGGCGTCGCCGTAAAGCGCGCGTCGAATTTCCCTCGCGCGATGCTGATTCCCGGCGTGAACGGGCTGGGCGCCGGAATGCGCGGCGCACCCGATGTGATGATGCACGCCGGCGACGGGATCTCGGTGACCACCGTCCTGCCCTGGTCGTCCTGAATCACGATGTGATAGTCGACGTCGTTCTCTTTCTTGTACAGCGTCAATGTGCCGTTTACCGTGTAGGCGGTCCCTTCCCACGGGAAAACGCGCGCGTTGTCGGGCGGTCCCGGCGGATCGGACGGCGCGGGAAAGCTGCGCAGATTCACGATCGTCGTAAAGACCGGATTGTTGATGTCGACTTGAGTGGCATCCGGATCGACGCCCACCTTCACGCTCCATCGCTCAACGCCGCATGTCGGACTCACCACCGTCAGCGTGATCGGAGCGGTGGCGCTACGACCCTGACCGTCGGTGATCGTGGCGATCATGGATTTCAGTCCGGTCGTGCTGAGGCGGTCGACGGTCGTCTGGAACGAAAAAAGATTGCCGCCGCCGACCGCGAACTGTTGACTGGCGGATCCGCCGATGCTCGTCCGATTGGCGACAACTTGAAGATTCGTGCTGGGCGGCAGAGTTGCCGGACTGACCTGAACGGTCAGCAGCGTATTGCTTGCCGGCTCGAGTGCGTTCGGAGATGCGGTCCCGACTCCGGAAACCTGGCTCGGATCGCCGCCGCATGTTTGTACCGGGGACGCGCTGTTGCGCGGAATCGGGCCGCTGTTCGCAACGACGCATCCGTTGCCCTTGCGGATCGCCGCACTTGTATTCGAAAGCGAAGGCGTGGGGAGCGTTCGCGAACAATTCGCGGTGCCGTATCCAACGAGATCGACGATCGTCGCGTCACTCGGGCACGCGCCCGTCAGCGGTGTGGTGCTTGCCACCAGCGCGACCTTGCCATTTGTGCCGCTGAGATTCGACACGGTCGTGAAATTCAAGCCGATCGCGTCCGGTGTCGGAAGCGAAGTCGTTCCTCCCGCGCCCTGGAATTCCTGCACGAGGAAGTAATGTCCCGGCTGCAACACGCATCCACCCTGCGGACAGAGTGGTGTCACGCGATTGACGGTTGCATCCGTGGCGGTGTTCGTCCAAACGCTCGCCGTCGACGAGCCGTACTGGATCGACCACCCGGTAAGATCAATCGGATTCGGTCCTTGATTGAACAACTCCACAAAATCGTTCGTGTACGTGGAGCCGGAGTTTCCTCCTCCGCCGTAGATCTGACTGATCTTCACTGTCGTCGGCGGCAGCACGGTCAACGAAGCGGACGTCGTGCTGCTGCGCCCTTCCGCGTCTCGGACGGTGATCGGAAGCGATTTGGCTCCGACGCTCG
>QHVX01000324.1:0-352 GCA_003222375.1 Acidobacteriota bacterium | reverse complement strand
GAAAAGCTGTTGTTGCCGTTGTCGGTGAATGCCTGCGTCGCCGAACCGCCGATCGTCGTGAGATCGCCGGCGACCGTGATGCCGCTGCTCGCCGGATTGCTGCCCGGAGTAACCGTCACCGTGATGACGGACGTCGCTCCCGGCAAAACGCTATTGGGATTGGCGGAGGCGACGCCGGTCGGTGATGTCGAGGAGGCGGTGACAGTCAGCGAGATCGTCGTCGTACCGCTGCGGCTTTGCGCATCCGTGATCGTCACAGGAAGGCTCTTCCCGCCGGCGCTCGTGTTGCTGCTGACCGTCGCCGTAAACGTCCAGGTGTTGTTGCCCTGATCGTTGAGCAACTGCGAATTCG
>QHVX01000065.1 GCA_003222375.1 Acidobacteriota bacterium | reverse complement strand
CTCCGCCGGACATTCTCTTCGCGTTCTTCTTCGCGTTTGAGCTCGTCGGCCAGAGCGTGGGCGATCGATTGCCGGACGACCTCGCGATCCTTGAGCAGGATGACGGATTTCGTCCGGGTCATGGCATCGAGAAGTTCGCGCGCGAGCTGACTGACCCGCTCGCGCGAGATCTTGTGCATGCCTCAGATTGTACGGTGCGAAGGCGCCACAACCCCATTCTTTTCTGTAGATCCGCGTCCGTAGCGCTGCGTCGCCCATCCCACAATCGCGCCGACGCAACTGCCAGGAAGCATGATCGCGAAGGCATGCTGTCCATGCTGCAGAGCGACGATGATTCCGGCCAGGATCGCGCCGACGGCAAGCCCGAAGAGAACTCCCGCCGCGACCGATTGCACTTTGCGAGCGAACCAGCCGGCGGCGAAGCCGGCAATCATGCCCTTGATCGTCGACCCGATGATGATGCCGATGATTCCCGCGCGCGCTTCCGGCGTAAACCAGGCCGTGGCGCCATCAAGTGCACCCAGGAATGCGCCGAGTAACAGACCGAGAGCGATTTTGTTCATGTTTACCCTCCGGAAGCCTATTCAACTTCGGCGCGAAATCCTTTAACGGTGCCAGATGAGAAGCACGACGATCCGCATGACGAGATACGCCGCGATGACCGCGAGCAGCGCGCGATTCCGATGTACCCACCGCAGCAGAACATCCACGGCGTTCTCGGGGTAAGCCGCGACCGGCTGATCGTCGAGGAAGCGAACGAGGTCTTCGGAGAATTCGCGCGCGGATGCGTAACGATCGTTCGGATCGCGCGCCGTCGCTTTTGTGACGATTGCGCGAAGCCTGCGCGGAACGTTTTCGCGTGCGAGAAATTCGCGTAGCAGCACTCCGAGCGCAAAGACATCGCTCCGCGGCGTTCGTTCCTCTTCGGGCGCCATATATCCCGGCGTACCCGCAACGGCGACACCCCAATCCATCACGAGTACCTCGCCGAACTCGCCGAGCATGATGTTCGAGGGTTTCAAATCGCGATGCACGACGCCACGCGCGTGCGCGAATGCAACCGGCTCTGAGATCCGCACGCAAAGGCGGACCGCTTCTGCCACGCCGTGGGGTGTCTCGCTGAGAGTTGATCCCCGCACGAGCTTCATCACGTAGAACGCGCGCCCGTCGGGAAGCACACCGGCATCGTGGATCGGGATGATGCCGGGATGTTCGAGTCCAGCGATCAGCTCCGCTTCGATGCGGCTTTGGGTCCCGGCAACTTTGATCGCAACGCGTCGATTCAGCTCGCGATCGATCGCTTCGTAGACAATTCCCATCCCGCCGCGCGCGATCTCGCGTACGAGCGTGTAACGTGTGCCCTCGAAATCGGGACGCACGGCCACGTCGCGCAAGCGAAATACGGCAAAGAGGGCGCGAGCCTCGTTGCGGAATTCCTCCTCCGACGCCGTGATCTCACGAACCAGCGCGAGCGCGATCTCACGAAATCGCCGTCGAGCACCGGCCAGTCGGTTCGTGATCGTCATCTCGCTCACGCCGTGATCGCGCGCGAGTTTCGTGTAAGTTACGCCGGCCTCCGGCGCGAGATCGTAGGATTCGAAGATTGCGAAGGTCAGCGGGTCGAGGGCCTCCCGGCAGCGATCGACTGCGGTCGCAAACAGGCTCTTGATCCACTGCTGTTGAAAATATTCTTCCGGATCTTCTGTGGCATGCTCCAAATTGAGCTCGACTTCAGCAGAGAAGAAGTCGAAATGCCCGCCGCGCTTCAATCGTGCTGCATGCTTGTCGTGATTCGCGATGAGGCGATCGAACACTACGCGCAAGAATGTGCGAAATGACGCGCGGCGCGAATCGTAACCCTCGAGGCCGCCGCGCTCGAACGCCTGCAGCATGAGCGACTGCGTGAGATCTTCGGCATCGGTAGCATCCCGGCCGTGAATGATGCGCGCATATTTGTACAGCGGCCGCCAGTAGATCGCCGCCAGCGTGTCGTATGCGCGCGTGCGCTCTTCCACGTCCCCGCTGCGGAGCGCCTCGATGACGCTGCGCCGCGTGGTCGGGAAGAGCGAGCCGGGCATCAGTGCACGGATTCGGTGGCGGGCGGCGGCGTCGGTTCGCTGCCGTTTTCGTCGCCTTGTTCTCTCTCCACGAGCTTCACGGCCGCGACGACACGATCATTTTCCTCGACGTTGATGACCTTCACGCCCTGCGTGGAGCGGCCCATCGATCGCAGATCACGGACGCGCGTGCGGATGATCATTCCCTGCTCGGTGATGAGCAGCGTTCTTCTCGGTCACCTTGATGTTGATCACGCCCATGCCGCCACGGTGCACGAGGGGATAGAGCGAAACCGGCGTGCGTTTGCCGAAGCCGCGCTCGGTGACGGTGAGAATGTAGCCGCGATTGTCGGTCGCGACGATCTCGGCATCGCTCTCCG
The DNA here is from genome assembly GCA_003222375.1 of Acidobacteriota bacterium. Taxonomy (GTDB): domain Bacteria; phylum Acidobacteriota; class Thermoanaerobaculia; order Gp7-AA8; family Gp7-AA8; genus Gp7-AA10. The sequence continues at coordinate 14,012 of QHVX01000065.1, read as the reverse complement.
CTTCCTCGCGCGTCTCATCGGATCCAACCGCCTCGGTCGACGCAGGAAGGACGTCCATCTCGACAACGAAGTCGCCTTCGCGAAGTGAAATCCCCTTCACGCCCGCCGCCCCGCGGCCCATCGGACGAACCTCGGACTCATGGAATCGAATGGCGCGGCCGCCATGCGTGCCGATGAAGATGTCGGATTGACCATTGGACAGGCGCGCGGCGTACAGGTCATCGCCTTCGTTGATGTCGATGGCGATGATTCCGGTCTGACGCACGTTCGAGAACGCGGAGAGATCGGTCTTCTTGATCTTGCCGGCCCGCGTCGTCATCACGACGAATTTGCCTTCCGGAAAATCGCGGGTCGTCAGGAGCGCCCGAACGTTCTCGCCCGCCTCGACGGAGAGCAGATTGACGATCGCCTTGCCGCGCGCGTTCGGCCCGACCTCGGGAATCGCGTGCACCTTGAGCCAGTGCAGCTTGCCCTTGTCGGTGAACACCAGCACGTACGCATGCGTCGAGGCGACGAACAGATGCTCGACGATGTCCTCTTCTTTGGTAGCCATGCCGATGCGGCCCTTGCCGCCGCGCCGCTGCTGTCGATAGAGCGAGAGCGGCGACCGCTTGATGTAGCCGCCGCGCGACACGGTGATGACCATGTCTTCGTCGGCGATCATGTCTTCGATCGTGATCGTGGTGGCCTCGGCCACGATCTCGGTCCGGCGCTTGTCGCCGTATTGTTCTTTGATCTGACGCAATTCGTCGGAAATGATGCTCAGCACGAGCTGCTCGGATCCGAGGATCTCGCGGAGCTTTTTGATGGTCGCGAGAACTTCTTCACGCTCATCGCGCACCTTTCCAGCTTCGAGACTCGTCAACCGCTGCAAGCGCATGTCGAGGATTGCCTGTGACTGCACATCGCTCAGGCCGAACTGCGTCATCAACGCCGTTTTGGCGTCGGGCGGCGTCTTGCTCCCGCGGATCAAGGCGATCACGCGATCGATGTTGTCGAGCGCGATGACCAGGCCGGCCAGGATGTGTTCGCGCTCCTCGGCCTTTTTCAGGTCGAAGCGCGTCCGGCGAACAACGATTTCTTTTCGATGCTCGACGAAATGCTTGAGCATCGTCGGGAGGTCCATGACCTCGGGCTTGTTGTTGACGATCGCCAGGAAGATGATTCCGAACGTCGTCTGCATCTGCGTGGCGCTGTAGAGATTGTTCAGTACGACTTCCGGGACCTCGGCGCGCTTCAGCTCGATCACGATGCGGATGCCTTCGCGATCCGATTCGTCGCGGAGATCGGCAATGCCGTCGATCCTCTTCTCGCGCACCATTTCTGCGATTCTCTCGAGCAGGCGCGCTTTGTTCGTCATGTACGGAATCTCCGTCACGACGATCTGCTGCTTGTCGCCCTTCTTCGAAGTCTCGATGACTGCACGCGCGCGCATCTGCACGATGCCGCGGCCGGTGCTGTAGGCCTGAAAGATTCCTTCGCCGCCGTGAATGAAGCCGGCCGTCGGAAAATCGGGCCCGGGAAGGACCTTCATCAGATCGACCACCGTCGACTTCGGCTTCTCGATCATCATCAGGCACGCGTCGATGACTTCGCCGAGGTTGTGCGGAGGGATGTTGGTGGCCATGCCGACGGCGATGCCGGACGAGCCGTTGACGAGCAGGTTCGGGAACTTCGCCGGAAGAACGGACGGCTCGCGCTCGGTGCCGTCGTAATTGGGGACCCAATCGACGGTCTCCTTTTCGATGTCGTCGCGCATCAGCTCTTCAGCGAGGCGCGTGAGACGGACTTCGGTGTAACGCATGGCCGCCGGGTTGTCGCCGTCGAGCGAGCCGAAGTTGCCCTGGCCGTCGACGAGCTCATAGCGCATGGAGAAGTCCTGCGCCATGCGGACGACGGCGTCGTAAATCGCGCTGTCTCCGTGCGGGTGGTACTTGCCCATCACGTCGCCGACGATGCGAGCGGATTTCTTGTAAGCGCGGCCGGCGGTGTTGCCCTGCTCGTACATCCCGTAAAGGATGCGGCGGTGAACGGGCTTCAGGCCGTCGCGGACATCGGGAAGCGCGCGGCCGATGATGACCGACATCGCATAGTCGAGATACGACTTGCGCATCTCATCTTCGATGTTGACCGGCAGGCGCTGGTCGTTGAAGTTGTGGTAGTCGAAATCTGCCATTCGTATGTTTCGTCATCCTGAGCGCAGCGAAGGATCTCAATCTGCATAGCGGGAGATCCTTCGCCGACTTCGCGGCTCAGGATGACGTAGTCTCAGATATCTAGGTTTTTCACTTCCAATGCGTTTTTCTGAATGAAATCGCGACGCGGATCGACTTGGTCGCCCATCAGCGTCGTGAACAGGTACTCAGCTTCGACTGCGTCGGCGATCGTGACCTGCAGCAAGCGCCGCGTCAGCGGATTCATGGTGGTTTCCCACAGCTGCTCCGGATTCATTTCACCGAGGCCTTTGTAACGCTGAATGCTGAGACCTTTTTCAGCGAGCTTGTACACGTGCGCGAGAACGTCGTCGACGTTCGTGAGCAGCGCCGTCTCATCGGAGTGCTTGACCGAATACGGCGGCAGCCCGAATGCCGAGAGCGTCTCGTACGCTTTCGCCGTTTGGCGGAACTCGTACTGCGACAATAGCTCGTTGTCGATGACCGCTTTCTTTCCCGTCCCGTTGCCGCCAACGTTGAACTGGATCAACGGCGCCTCGGTCTCGGGATCGCTCATCTGCCGCACGTGATCGAAGCCGGCTTTCTTCAAAGCCGCCTCGAGCGTCGCGCGCTTGTCCGGATCGGCGAGCGCTGTGCGATCGCTGAACCCCTCCGCGAACAGGACATCGAGCGCCTCGCGCGGGAACCCGCGCGCGTGAACTTTGCGACCGTGATTCTGATACTCCTCCATCCGCTGCAGCATCGTGACGAGGGCTTCGCCCTTGATGGCCAGACCTTTTTTCGGCGTGATCTCGACCGACTCGGCGACGCGGTTGAGTAGAAAGCGCGTCTTTTCGCCTTCGTCTTTGAGGTAGTTGTCTTTCTTGCCTTGCGAGATCTTGAACAGCGGCGGCTGCGCGATGAAGAGGTGCCCGCGCTCGATCACTTCTTTCATCTGGCGGTAGAAGAAGGTCAGGATCAGCGTGCGGATGTGCGAGCCGTCGACGTCGGCGTCGGTCATGATGATGACCTTGTGGTAGCGCAGCTTCGTGAGATCGAAGTCGTCGGTGCCAATGCCGGCGCCGAGCGCGGTGATCATCAGCCGGATTTCTTCGGACGACAGCATCTTGTCGAGGCGCGCTTTTTCGACGTTGAGGATCTTGCCCTTCAGCGGAAGAATCGCCTGGAAGCGCCGGTCGCGACCCTGCTTCGCCGATCCACCTGCCGAGTCGCCCTCGACGAGGAAGATCTCGGACCATTTCGGATCGCGCTCCTGACAGTCTGCGAGCTTTCCGGGAAGCGAAGCCGAGTCGAGGGCGCCCTTCCGTCGCGTCAGCTCGCGAGCTTTCCGGGCCGCCTCACGCGCACGCGCAGCTTCGACGATCTTCTCGACGATTCTTCGCGCGTCGCGCGGTGTCTCTTCGAGATATTCGCCGAGCCGCTGGTTGATCACTTGCTCGACCCACGTCTTGACGTGCGAAGAGACGAGCTTGTCTTTGGTCTGCGATGAGAACTTCGGATCGCGGACCTTGACCGAGATGACCGAGGTCAGGCCTTCGCGGACGTCGTCGCCTTCGATGGTCAGCTTCGCCTTGTCGAGAATCCCTTCCCGATTGGCGTAGCGCACGATCGTGCGCGTCAGCGCGGCTTTGAAGCCGATGAGATGCGTGCCGCCGTCAGCGTTCTTGATCGTATTCGTGAAGGCGTACACGTTTTCGGTGTAACCCTCGTTCCACTGCAGCGCGATCTCCACCATCTCGCCGTCTTTTTCATCGCGGATGAGAATCGGCTCCTCGTGAATCGGCATCTTGTTCTTGTTGATGTCCCTGACGAACGAGACGATGCCACCCTCGTACTTGAATTCGTGCTGCTTCTCGCTGCGCTCGTCAGTGATCGAGATCGTTACCCCGGAGTTGAGGAACGCCAGCTCGCGAAGACGCTGCGAAAGCGTCTCGTAGTTCATTTCGCTCACCGAGAAAATCTCGGCGTCGGCCTTGAACGTCACGTTCGTACCGCGGCGATTCGTTTTTTCGCCGCGCTCGATCGAAGCGAGTGGAACGCCGCGCTCGTATCGCTGACGCCAGACGAACCCGTCGCGATGAATCTCGAGCTCCAGCCACTCGGAAAGAAAGTTCACAACCGACACGCCGACGCCATGAAGTCCGCCGGATACCTTGTACGAGTTGTTGTCGAACTTTCCGCCCGAGTGCAGCTCGGTCATGATGACCTCGGCTGCTGAGCGCCCTTCTTCTTTGTGCAGGTCGACCGGGATGCCGCGGCCGTTATCTTCAACGGTCACGGAATTGTCAGCGTGGATCGTGACGATTACTCGGTCCGCAAAGCCGGCCAGAGCCTCGTCGATGGCGTTATCGACGACTTCGTACACCATGTGATGCAGTCCGCTGAGGTCATCGGTATCGCCGATGTACATCCCCGGACGCTTGCGTACGGCGGCGAGGCCCTTGAGTACTTTGATGTCTTCTGCGGTGTAGTTTTCTGCCATCGATTGTCTTTCTAACGGCTCTTTTTGGCTGGCTGAACCCGGTGGGATTTGTGAGTGCGTTGCACCGCAAAACGTAACGCTGAATTGTAGCGCGAAATTGCGTTTTTTGGCCGCGTTTACGGGAAATCTCTTGTGACCGCAACTCTCCCGTTTTCAATTGTTAAGCGGCGGTGTGCACCGGCCTCCAAAGCGGCCAGAAATCGCTCCTTGGCCGAGGTTGCGAAAACCTGCGTTTTCGAGGGCAAACGCGACAATAATTTCTCCAAAACTTCGAGGTCGAGCTCGGCATCGATGTCGTCGAGGAGAAAGATCGCAGGCTCGTCGAATTTCTCGCGAAAAAGCTCCAATTTCGCGAATTTCAGAAAGAGGACGACCATCTTTTGCTCGCCTGCAGATACGACTTCGGAAGCGTTGCGGCCATCGATCGTGAAATCGAGGTTGTCGCGTTGCGGGCCGGAGAGACTCACGCGCGTGCGTAACTCTTCACGGCGTAGAGAGCGCAAATCGTCGGCACTGCTGGCGCGGTAGTCGATGCGAAGGCCGCGCAGGTGGTAACCGTGCTCGGCGACGATCGCATCGAATTTCCGCGCGAGCAGTTCGGTGTACGCACCGCGCACTTTCTGAATGGTTCCACCCGCGTCGGTGAACTCGGCGTCCCACGGATCGAGCGCAGCCGGCGTCGCGGATCCGCTTTGCAAAAGCGCGTTGCGCTGTTTCAGGATTCGCGCGTAGCGATTGAGGGCGTCGAGATACGAGGGCTCGACGCTCGCAATTCCCCGATCGAGAAATCTTCTCCGCTCTTCGGGCGCGCCGCGGATGATTTCCAGCCGCGCCGACGAAAACGCGAAGACGCTCATCGCGGAAACGTAGGTTGGAAGCGTCACGCGCTCTTCGTTGATCAGGAGAACGCGGCGGCGCTGCTCGCCGAGCTCGAGTCCAACCGAGATCGTTTTCTCCACTTCGAGCCTTCGCAACGCGCCGGCGATATACACGCTGCTTTCGCCGAAGCGAATGACGCTCGCCAGGCGGGGAGTGCGGAACGATTTCGTGGTCGCCAGGAAGTAGATCGCTTCGAGGAGGTTCGTCTTGCCCTGGCCGTTGCGGCCGACCACGAGGTTCGTGGCGGGATGAAAATCGATCGGGCTGTCGGCGAGGTTGCGGAAATTCCGCGCGGTGATTCTCGTGAGAATCAAGCCAGCCGCATCGGCATCACGACATAAAGGTATTCGTACGGAAGATCTTCGCTCGACGTCGACGGCTTACCGATGCACTGACTGTTTTCGTCCTTGAGATCGAGACTCACTTGCGGCGTATCGACGGCGCTCAAAAAGTCGGTCACGTAGGCGGCGTTGAGTCCGACGAAGAACGGATTGCCGGCGTAATCGATCGGCACCGTCTCGCGCGCATCGCCGAGCTCCGGGTTCGTCGAAGAAACCGTCAGCTTGCCGGGCGCGAAATCGAATCGCACGGCACGCGTTCGTTCGTTGGCGACCAGCGAGATGCGACGGATCGTGGACAGCAACCGCTCGCGATCGACCATCACGTGCCGGTCGTTGTCGCGCGCAATGACTTCCATGTAGTTCGGGAAGTTGACATCGATCATCCGGGCGAGGAGACGGCGTTCGCCGGCGTCGAAGAAAAGATGGTTCTCGGAAACGCCGAACTTCACCGAGCCTTCTTCGCCAGCTTCGAGGCGCAAAATCTCCTCCAGCGCTTTTCGCGGAATCAGAATCGTCAGCTCGTGCCCTTTTCTCTTTCCGTTGCCCTGCGGGAAGTTGATCAGCGCCATGCGATGGCCGTCGGTTGCGACCATTTCCATCTTCGCCTGCTGGACTTTCAGTAGCGCGCCATTGAGCTGGAAGCGCGTTTCCTCGTGCGTGATCGCGAACCGAACCTTCGCGACCATCGTCTTCAATTCGTCGAGAGGGATGGTGTACGACTCCGTCGCCGTGACCGCCGGCAGCGTCGGATAATCCTCGGCCGGCAACCCCAGGAGCCGGAACTTCGCCGTTCCCGACTCGATCAGCATCTGATTGTTTTCCTGCATCTGGACGCGAACGTCATCGTCAGGAAGCGAGCGAACAACGTCGAAGAGCCGCTTCGCTTCGATCGTCACGCCACCCGGCGTGGTGACCTTCGCGGCGCAGGAAGTGAGGATCGTGACGTCGAGATCCGTCGCGGCGATCTGCAGGCGACCGTCGGCGGCCTTGAGCAAGACGTTCGACAGAATTGGAATCGTCGATCGTTTCTCCACCACGCCATGGGAAAGCTGTAGCTCTTTTTGAAGATCAACCTTGGCAACGGTCAGCTCCATGTCTCTATCCTTAGAAACCGAGTCTATCTAGTTTGTAGTGGTGGTAGTGGATCTGTGCGGAGATTTCTTGATTGTTCTGCAATCGATTCAAAAGTATAGCAGTCATGATCGCGTGAGGCTGTGAGTTTCGCTGATGAAAAACAGCGGAGAAGACTCCGAGTTTTCCGCAGCTTCGATGCGACCGCTCCGAGCTGGGAGATTCTCCACAGATTTTCGCGTGCTCTTTCCACAACCTATCAACGAAATTGTTTGCCGAGCATTTCGATCGTGCGCGACAGATCGTTGTCGTCCTGCCGCATCTGATCGATCTTGTCGACGGAGTACATCACCGTCGAATGGTGCTTGTCATTGAAAAGCCGTCCGATCTCCGGATACGAGAGGTCCGTCAGCTCTTTGCAGATGTACATCGCGACCTGGCGAGGGAACGCGATTGTGCGCGCGTTCGACTTCGATTTCAGATCTGAGACTTTCAGTCCGTAGTGCGCCGCCACAACTTTAATGATCTCAGGACCCGTGATGGGCTTGTTCTCTTTGGTCAACAGGTCTTTGAGCGCTTCCTTCGCGAGATCGATGCTCAGACGGTTGCCGGTGAGGGAGGCGAAAGCAGCCACGCGGTTGAGATGACCTTCGAGCTCGCGGATGTTTGAACGCACGCGCTCCGCGATAAAGAGCGCCACTTCGTGCGGCAGATCGATTTTCTTATCCTCGGCTTTTTTTCGAAGGATGGCGACCTTGGTTTCGAGATCGGGCGGCTGGATGTCGGCGATCAGTCCCCATTCGAATCGCGACCGCAGGCGTTCCTCGAGCGTTGGGATGTCTTTCGGTTGCGCGTCGGAAGTGAAGACAATCTGTTTCTGCGCCTCGTAGAGTGCGTTGAACGTGTGGAAGAACTCTTCCTGCGTCCGTTCCTTGCCGGCCAGGAATTGGATGTCGTCGAGCAACAGCGCGTCGACCGTCCGATAACGATCGCGGAACTGCTGCATTTTGTCGTAACGGATGGACGTGATCAGCTCCGTGACGAAGGAATCCGCCGACATGTAGGCGACCTTGAGCCGCGGGCTCGAGTCGCGCATCTGCTGGCCGATCGCCTGGATCAAATGCGTCTTGCCGAGCCCTGCGCCGCCGTAGATGAACAGCGGATTGAATGAGCCGCTAGGATTTTCGGCAATGGAAAGCGAGGCAGCGTAAGCGAGCTGGTTGGAGCTGCCGACGACGAACGTACTGAACCGATACCTCGGATTGAAGATCGAGGAGGGGATTTCGGTCGCCGTGGGGGTGGGGATGGCCGACAAGTCAGCGACCGTGCCGGCGTCGGGGATAAAGTGCAGATTCAGCCTGTCCGTGGCTACTTCTCCCAGGATGCTGCGAAGCTGCTGGCCGTAGCGCTCGCGTATGGCATCCACAAATCGCTGGGAAGGAACGCTTACATCAACAGTGTCGCCTTTTTGAGCTAGAAAGCGGGTCGGAGCGAACCAGGTGACATACTCCGTCCTGTCAATATTTTGCTCCAGCCGATCGAGAACCTGCTTCCAGATGTTCATCGAGTAGGGACGATCTAACCTTCTGAAAATCCACAACTTTTCCACAACTGTGGAAAACCTCAGCCTGTGGAAAACGGGGGCGAGTCTAGCACAAAAAGAAAATATGCAACCCCTAAAAACGTCATCTAAACAGCAGCGAATCGGAATAGGGTTCGCGGGGCTCACGTTGAGCGGCTTGCTCCGGCCGGGCTGGTTTGACGCTGCCGCGAGCGGTCACTATACTCACCGCTTTCTTTTCAGAGGGTTAACAAAAACATGAAGCGCACGTTCCAGCCGAATAATCGCCGCCGCAAGCGGACTCACGGCTTTTTGGTCCGCATGCGGCGCAAGGACGGTCAGGCGGTGCTTTCGCGCCGTCGCCGCAAGGGCCGCAAGCGTCTCGCTGTCTAAACAACCGCTGTCGGAAGCTCTTCCGAAAGGGAAGAGACTGGCGAAACGGCGCGAGTTTCTTCGCGTATATGAAACCGGCCGCAAGCTTTTTTCCCGTTACTGTGTCGTGTTCTTCGCCGCCAACGATCTGCAGTTTTCCCGCGTTGGCGTTACTGTCACGAAGAAATTAGGAAAGGCGAACGTCCGAAACCGATTGAAACGCTGGACGCGGGAGGTTTACCGCCGGCAGCGCGGACCGCTCGAAATTGATCGAAGCGCCTTGGATCTCGTCATCAACGTCAAACCGAACGCCGCTTCGGCGGTCTTCGGCGACTTCAGCGCCGACCTCGAGCACGCCCTCGGCAAGATCGCGGCAGGAGAGGCGCGCTGAGGCGCCCGCGATGCGAGCGGTCGCCGTCGTGGTTCTTCGCGGTTACAAGCGATTTGTTTCGCCGCTGCTGCCGCCGATGTGCCGCTTCGAGCCGACGTGCTCGGTCTATATGACGCAAGCCATCGAAAAATATGGCGTCGTGCGGGGCGGGTGGCTGGGCGTGCGGCGGCTCTTCCGATGTCATCCGCTGAATCCTGGAGGTTGGGACCCCATTCCCTGAAATGGAAAAAAGAATCTTCCTCGCGGTCTTGATCTCGATCGCCCTTCTTGCGGGATGGGCGTTTGTGGCGCCGAAGCTCTTTCCGAATCTCGTCAAATCGAAGACGAACGTGACCTCGCCGAAGCCGGCGACTCCGAGCAAGACGACAACGACGAAGACCACAACCGCCGCCGCGACACAGGTTGCTGTCGCCGTACCACCGAAGGCGGCACCCGCTCCTGTTAGGCCGACTTCGGCGGCCTCGATGACCTACACGGCCATCGAGACGCCTGAATACATCGCGCGTTTTTCGAATCGCGGCGCGGTTCTCGTTTCTTTCCAGCTCAAGAATTACAAGACAAAGGACGGCCATCTGGTCGAGCTGGTGAAATCTCGCGATCTGTCGCGCACGGATTTCCCGTTCTCGATCGAGGCACGCGACAGCGCGCTCGCCAATCGCCTGAATACCGCCCTCTACGCGCTCAACAAACGCGAAGACCGCGGCGAAACGATCCTCGAATATCGGTACGGTGCGGCCGATGGTGTCGCCGCCACCAAAACATTTCGCTTCAACGGCGAATACCTTTTCAACTTCTCGATCGCGGTGCAGCCGTCGATCTCCTATCGCGTCGCGATCGGTCCCGGAATTCGCAACCTCGAGCCCGACGAGAAGGACAGCCAGTTCACGATCACCGGAAACGGTGTCGCGCAGATCAACGACGATCTGAAACTCATCCGCCGCGAGAAAGCCGGAAATCTCCAGGCGTGGGATTCCGCGCAGTTCGTCGGCATGGAAGACAATTACTTCTTGGCAGTTCTCCGGCCGGAGAAAGCAGGCAGCGCACTCCTACGCGCCGTCGATTTCGGAACCGGCAAGGACAAACGCCGTGAGATTTACGCTGCGATCAACTCCGCGCCCGACGGAATCATCTCGGGCGCCGCATTTTTTGGTCCGAAGGAAACAGCGCTGCTCGACCGCTACGGGTTCGAGCGCACGCTGCAGTACGGCACCTTCGGCATCATCGCGCGCTTCTTTCTGATCGTCCTCAACTGGATCAACAAATACACGCACAATTACGGCTGGGCGATCATCGTCCTGACGATTCTCATCAAGATCGTGCTCTATCCGCTGCAGCACAAGTGGATGATGTCGATGAAGAAGCTGCAGAAGGTGCAGCCGAAGATGGAAGCCATCAAGGCGCGCTATCGGAAGCATCGCACCGATCCCGAGCAGCGTCAGAAGATGAACCAGGACATGATGAAGCTGTACCAGCAGGAGGGCATCAATCCTGCCGGCGGCTGCCTTCCGATGGTGATCCAGTTCCCGATCTTCGTAGGCTTCTATAATTTGTTGTCGCACGCCATCGAGCTCAGAGGCGCGCCATTCGTTCTGTGGATTCACGATCTCTCGGCGAAAGATCCGACCTACGTCCTGCCGATCCTGATGACGGCCGCCATGTTCGTGCAGCAATTCATCACGCCGACCACGGCCGACCCGGCCCAGCGGCGAATGTTCCTCATCATGCCGATCGTGTTCGGCTGGATCTTCAAAGAGTTTCCGAGCGGCCTGGTTTTGTACTGGCTCGTACAGAACATCTTGACGATCGTGCAGCAGTTGATCATGAATAGGTACTGGAAAGATCATCCTGCCGAGCTGCAGACCGCCTGATGGAAGGACTGACGATGGCGCAGCGATTCGAAGGAAAAAACCTGGAGGAGGCCCTCAACAGCGCCGCCGAGACATTCGGCGTGCAGCGCTTCCAGCTCACCTATCACGTTCTCCTCGAGAAACGCGGCTTCCTGGGCGGCATGAAGCGCGTAGTCATCGAGGCCGAAGTAAATACCGAGGCGCCGCAGATCGCGGAGGAGCGCGTCGCGCCGGCGAGCGGCGATCGGCCGCGGAGAGAAAGATCGCGCGGCGGACGGCATCGCGATCGCGGTGAGCAGCGTGGCAATGAGCGCCGCGATCGTCATCGCAGGAGCCCCGAACGTCGCGAAGAACAGGATTTCGCGCCGATCGAGATCCCCGAGCAGGGACCGGAATCTCGCTCGCGAAGCTGAGCCTCGAGCTGCGGACAGAAGAGAACGACACGCAGGTCATCGTCCGGCTGTATGGCCGCGATGCGCGCCGCCTGATAGACGGCCACGGCGAAGTCATCGACGCACTGCAGGTGCTCGCGAACAAGGCTTTCGTCGGACGGAAGATCGAGAAAGAGATCGAAGTCGATTGCCAGGAGTTCAAGGGCAAGCGGACCGAAGAGCTCGAGCAGAAAGCGCGCGAAGTCGCCGATCGAGTCCGCCGCGATGGTCGCGAGCAGCTTCTTCCGGCGATGACACCGATCGAGCGCCGCATCGTGCATCTTGCGCTGCAGGATGACCCGGAGGTCGTGACCACGTCGCGCGGTGATGGCTTCTACAAGCGTGTCGCGATCGTCCCGCGCTCCTCGCAGGAGCCGCAGGAGCAAACCACAGCGGGATCGTGACCGCTCCGGCGATCGACACGATCGTCGCGCCGGCAACCCCGATCGGCCGCAGCGCGCTGGCGATCGTGCGGATCGACGGGCCGCGCAGCGCTGAAATTCTTTCGCGGCTCGCTTCAAACTCTCCTGAACCCCGAGTCGCCACGCTCGTTCACCTTCGCCTCGATAGTCAACTAGTTGACCAATGCATCGTGACGCGCTACGAAGCGCCGCACTCCTTCACCGGAAACGATCTCGTCGAGCTGACTTTGCACGGGAGCGCCGTGGTCGTCGAGCGCGTGATCCGCGCGGCAGTCGACCTCGGCGCGCGACTGGCCGAGCCGGGCGAGTTCACGGAACGCGCGGTTCTCAACGGAAAGCTCGATCTCGTGCAGGCGGAGTCGATCGCCGATCTGATCAACTCGCGAACGACGCTGCAGGCGAACCTGTCGCTGGCAAATCTCGAAGGCTCATTGAGCAGAAAAGCGGCCGCGATTCGCGAGGCATTGCTGCATGTGATTTCGCGCCTCGAAGCAGCGCTCGATTTTTCGGAAGAAGGGTACGAGTTCATTCAGCGTGCCGAGGCGCGGTCGGCAATCGAGAGCGCAATTCGCGATGCCGACGGTTTGCTCGAGACGTATCGGCGCGGCCGCGCCACTCGCGAAGGCCTCTCCGCGGTGATCCTCGGTCGGCCTAACGCCGGGAAATCGACGCTGCTCAATCGGCTGGTCGGAACCGACCGCGCGATCGTCACACCGATTCCAGGGACGACGCGCGACATCGTGCGCGAGACGATCGAGATCGGCGGGCTGCCGGTGACGGTCGCCGACACCGCCGGCCTGCGCGACAGCGCCGATGTCGTCGAGTCGATCGGCGTCGAACGGGCGCGGCGGGCGGCCGAGGCTAGCGACGTGATCCTCTATTTGATCGACGCCGCGGCCGGGATGACCGACGAGGATCGCCGCGAGCTCCAGCGCTGGCCGGAAGCGTGGGTCCTCTACAGCAAAATCGATCTCGCTTCTGCTCCGGCCGGAACGTTAGGCATCAGCGTCGTCAGCGAGCACGGCATCGATCAACTTCTCGCAAGGCTCGACGAGATTGTGCGCGAGCGTTTCGTCGCGCCGGAGGGAAGTCTCGTCAACGAGCGGCAGCGACAGGCGGTGGCGGAGTGCGTCGACGCGTTGCGCGCGTCGGTCACGTCGATCGACGCGGGGCACGACGAGCAGATCATCCTCGTCGATCTCTATCGCGCTGCGACGGCGCTCGGCTTGCTGACTGGCGTGATCACGCGCGAGGAAATCTTCGACGAGATCTTCTCAAAATTTTGTATCGGGAAGTAATGTTCCACGTGGAACCATGACTCGCGACTTCGATGTCATCGTGATCGGCGGCGGCCACGCGGGCGCCGAGGCGGCGAGGGTGTGCGCGAGGGGCGGGGCGCGGGTGGCGATGGTCACGATGCAGCGCGCCGCGATCGGTCGCATGTCGTGCAATCCGGCCATCGGTGGTCTCGCGAAAGGGAACCTCGTCAAGGAAATCGACGCGCTCGGTGGCTTGATGGGCGAGGCCACCGATCGCGCCGCGATCCAGTACAAGATCCTCAATCGATCGAAGGGTCCGGCGGTGCAGGGACCGCGCGCGCAGTGCGATCGCGAGTTTTACGCCAGGGCAGTCCAGGACATCCTCGGAACCGAGCCGAACCTCACCATCATCGAGGGCTCCGTTTCTCGGCTCGCCGCGGGAAGCGTTGCGCTTGCGGACGGCGCTGAGCTTCGCTCGCGCGCCATCGTCGTCACCACCGGAACTTTTCTCCGCGCGCTCATGCACTCCGGAGAAGCGAAGACCGTCGGAGGCCGCTTCGGAGAGCCGTCGGCCGAGACGCTTTCCGATTCGCTCCGTGGCCTCGGGCTGCGACTGGGCCGGCTGAAGACGGGAACGCCGCCGCGCATCGCGAAGGATTCCGTCGACTTCTCGAAGCTCGAGCCGGCACCGGGGGACGACGTGCCGCGACCGTTCTCGATTCTCACCGATCGCATCGCGCTGCCGCAGGTGCTTTGTCACCTGACCTACACAGGCGCGCCGG
>QHVX01000330.1 GCA_003222375.1 Acidobacteriota bacterium | reverse complement strand
GGGAATTGCGGTTCCTCGCTTCACAAGGAATGAGGATGTACCGTTCGTCACGCGAACTGATGAGCACCTCATGAGCTGCAGGATGATGTCGTTGCTGATCGCGTGCGCAAGGAACTCGTCGTCGGGATTTCCCGACACGTTCTCAAATCGAAGCACGGCGATCGATTGCGGCGGCCGTCCACCGAACATAATGCCGCCGCGATAAATCGCTGCAATAGCGATCGCAAGGACGACGACCGCTGCGGCCGTGATGAACACCGGGAGCACACTCCGTCTGTGCCGCCGCACGGGTATTGATGACTCTGACGAAGGCTGCTTCAGGGCATCGAGCAGCGCGTTAGCCGACTGATACCGCCGCTTCGGATCTTTATCGAGCGCTTTGAGGATGATGCCGTCGAGCGCCGGCGAAATCGCCGGATTGATCGCACTCGGTGCCGGCGGCTGCTCGATGAGAATGTCGTGAATCAAGCGTCCGGGGACAGGATCATCAAAGGGGCGGCGCCCTGTCGCCAGCTCGTAGAGAACGGCGCCCGCAGAATAAATGTCAGCCCGCTCGTCGACGACGGCGCCATTGATCTGTTCGGGCGCCATGTACGCAAGCGTGCCCGCAGTTCCCTGATCATGCAGCATCGTCGGCGAAGACTCGGTGGTCCGAACAAGAAGCGCCAGGCCGAAATCGAGAATCTTCAAGCGGCCATCGGGCGTGATCGCCAGGTTCGCAGGCTTCAGATCGCGATGCAGCACACCATGTGTATGGGCCGCCGCCAAGCCCTCGGCGATCTGCGCTCCGGTCGCGAAAACTTCTTTCTCGCTCAGCGGGCCGACCGGCGCAACACCGTTCACCAGTTCCATCACGAGAAAATCGATGCCGTCGACGCTGTTGTAGTCGTGGATCGTCGCGATGTGCGGATGGTTGAATCTCGACAGCGCAAAGGCCTCCTGGCGAAAACGTTTGCGCGATGTCGGATCTGCGCTCTTCGCCGCCGGCAGAATCTTGAGCGCGACGTCGCGGTCGAGCCGGGTGTCGTGAGCTTTGTAAACCTCGCCCATCCCACCGGCGCCGAGCTGCATCTCAACTCGATAGTGACCGAGAGTCCGACCGATCATGTTGGTTTCCGGAGAGCAGTTATCTTACACGCGTTCGACGATCATCGAGAGTCCCATGCCGCCGGAGATGCACAGCGTGGCGAGCCCAACTGGTCTTGTTGTGGGAGCGGAGCGCGTGTAACAGCGTCGTGCTAATCCGCGCGCCGGTGCAGCCGATCGGATGACCGAGGGCTCGTGAGCGCCTGCGGCGCATCGCCGAGCTTCGTGGCCGGGACAATGAATCCGCGCACGTTTTGCTCGCGCGCCCGAGCCAGCGCGGCATCAGCATCGGCCATCGTGAGATGACAATGCGAATCGGTGAGTCTCAAACCGGAACGCCGATTCTCTTCAGGAGGTGCGTGAAACGCGGATCGGAACGATAGCGCTCAAAACGCTCGTCCCACTTCACGTGGACGAGCCAGCTCGAGCGCTCGAGATAGGCTTTCTCCAACCAGTCGAAGACGTTTTCTTTGTCGCCCAAGCCGGCGTAAACGACCGCAAAATCGTACGCGGGTATGTAGCGCTCCACACTGCGCTGGCTCAGTTTCGCCAGAATCTCTTTCGCTTCGCGCTTTCGTCCCGCAGCCGCGCATGCGTACGACAGGCCGGACATCGCAGGTGGCACTCCGTTCGAAAGCTCCACCGCCTGCTGGAATGAGGAGATCGCCTCCGGCAATCGCCCCTTTTGCTGATACGCGCGCCCAAGATAGTAGTACGCCGAAAATGCGGAAGGATCCATGTCGACAGCCTCGAGCGACCGCGCAACAGCGCGGTCATATTGTCGAGCGTACAGACAGTGCCATCCGACACAGGAGGCCCACGTCACATTGAGCGGGTCGACCTCGGCAGCTTTCTCGCTCTCGATCAGAGATTCGTCAACGCGGTCGAGCGCGAGTAGAAGGTGCGAGTACCAATGATGGCCGCTGGCACTGCTTGGATTCAGCTCGGTCGCTTTCTTGAACTCCTCCTCGGATCCCTGCCAATCCCATTCGTGGTGGAGCTTGGTCATCGCTAACACACCGTGCGCCGCAGAGAGAGCAACATTGTCATTCTGGTCCAGCCGAATCCCTTGGAACGCGAGTTCTTTCGCTTTCGGATAGAACTGCATCGGGGGAATGGTCTGCGTGAACATTCCGAGCATCGCGTGATATTGAGCGAGCAAGACGTACGGCCGCGCATACGTTGGATCGGTGGCGATCGCCTTATCGAGCAGTTCCTTTGCTTTCGCAAGCTGGGGCGGACGCATTTGCCACGCATACACGGCCTGCAGGCAGGCCTCACGGGCTTTTACGCGACGCGCCTCCTGCGGAGCGGTCATCAGACGTTGCCGCTCGGTATCAGTGAGCCTGACGCCGAGTTGGTCGAAAATAGCGATAGCGACCGATGGAACAAGCGAGAGATCGTCCGCTGCTCGATCAAAAACCTGGCTCCAAAGCTGTTGCCCGCTCTCTCCATCGTACAAACGAACATTGAGGAGAACGCGTGTCCCGTTGCGTTGCGCCGAACCCTCGACAACCTTGTCCACGTGGAGCTCGCGAGCCAGATCAGGAATCGGCGCCTCGCGCTTGACGTGCCAGGATGATGCGCCGTTCGTTACACGAACCGACGCGCTCTTCATGAGCTCAAAGATCAGGTCACTACCGATCGGGTTCGCAAAGACTTCGTCTTCTGGATTTCCCGAAGCATTCCCAAATCGAACGCCGATCTTCAACGGGAGAAAAGCGGCTCGCCTCGGCGCGGACATGCGTACGCGGCTCGGGCCAAAAGGCTCTCGCAGGTCGGCGAGCAGCGCGTCAGCCGACTGATATCGGCGCTTCGGATCTTTATCGAGCGCCTTGAGGATGATGCAGTCGACCGCCGGCGAAATCGCCGGATTGATGGCACTCGGCGGCGGCGGTTCCTCGATGAGAATGGCGTGGATCAAGCGCCCGGGAACAGGATCATCGAACGGCCGGCGGCCGGTCGCGAGCTCGTACAGAACAGCGCCCGCCGA
>QHVX01000329.1:2677-5768 GCA_003222375.1 Acidobacteriota bacterium | reverse complement strand
GGTTTACGGCGAATCGACGCCGACACGCCATTCAAGGATTTGATCACTTCGCCTCCTGCGCGGGGCGAGGAGCGGCGAATCGCTCCTCATCCTTCTTTGAAACCGCAACAGTTGATGCGGCAACTCGTGCGAGCAAGCTTGCCATTTGGAGAGGGAATCGTCCTCGATCCTTTTATGGGTTCCGGTTCAACGATTTCGGCTGCCGTCGCTGTCGGCGTCCGAAGTATCGGCCTAGAAATGAACTTGGAATACTATGAACTTGCGACACAGGCAATTCCGCGACTCGCCGCTTTACTGGTGAAAGTTTAGGCGCGGTAAATCCAGTTGCTGCGAAGCTTCAAGATGCCTTCTTTGTGGAGCGTCGCCGTTCTTGTGCCCAGATCCCCACGCGGATTTTTCCTGAAGTCGGTGGCGGTAACCTGACCAATGTAAACCTCGGTAATTCCCATTGGCCTTCGCGCGTCGGCCGGTTCGGTTTCGTTGTCGACATCGTAGACAAAAACACACATCCACTGGTCCCTCGGACCGTGCGTATCGACAGCGCCTCCTGACTTTCGTGTGGACTTAATCTCGACACCTTCGGTGCCCGCCGCGATGGCATTGTTCGGATAAATCCCTTTGACTACGAGATCAGGGTGACCGTTAAAGTGGTTGTTTTGAGTTAAAGTTCTCGAATGGTTGGCAAGACTCGCGGTCAACATGTCAGAAAGCAATCCAGACATGATTGCTGGTCTGAGCATATCGTCGAGTCGATCCAGACCCTTCTTGCGGAGCAACGAGTTGACATCGAAGAAAAAATCGTAAATATCTTGCATGGCGATCTCAAAGTCTTTGACTCGTAACTCGTATGGCAATCGCACATGCTGATTAAATTTTGTCGGGTCTGGTGCGTTTCTCACTATCGGCATTAGCCACGAGTATACGAAGGGTCGAGGCCAATTTGCCTCGATCCGTCATCCATCACCCGAATCGTGATTTCGACATGCGAGTCTTCGAACTCCTCGAACTCGCGCTTGGGCCATTCGACCAATTTGATTCCGGGCGCGCCTAACAGTTCCGGGATGCCGATCTCCAGCCACTCGCGCCGATTTTCGGAGAGCCGATAACCGTCGATGTGAACGATCGGCTGAGCGTCAGGCCGCGGATATTCGTGAACGATCGCGAATGACGGCGAGGCGACCTCGCGCGAATCCGCGCCCAGCGCAGCCGCGATCGCGCGGACGAGAAATGTTTTGCCGCTGCCGAGATCGCCGACCAGATGCACGGTCGCGTCGGCGGGAAGCATGCGCGCGATCTCGCGTCCCGCCGCGATCGTCTCCTCTTCGGTGCGGCAAACCCACCGTCGCGCGCTCATCGGAACGGGTTGCGTACTTCGAGAAAGGGGAACTTCCGGAAATCCGAATCGTTCGTGTAGAGAACGGTGACGCCGTGATGTCGGAGGAGAGCGGCCAGGTAAGCATCTGACACGAAATCGCCCCGCACGATCAGCTCCGAAGAAATCCTTCGGTACGTTCGCCAGACTTCTTCGTTGCCGAGGAGCACGCGGACACTCGGGAACGAGAGCAACCGCTCGATGTTCAACTCCGCATCGCGCGGTGTCAGAGGATTTCCGAGAATCGATGGGTGGGTAACGATCCGCAAATATCCGAAAATGACGGGCCAGGCCAGGAAAAAAACATCGGTCTCCTGCACGGCTGTGTCCAGGAATCTGGCGGCCGCGGTCTGAAAAGGGCTGTCCTGATCCGAGGCGTAGACGAGAATGTTGGTATCGATTGAGAAGCTCAACGTCCGAGTTTGCGAACAATGTCTCGATCGAGGATTTCGTTGACGGCCTCTTTGTCACTGAGGTCGACGCGGGCTTTCAGATGTTTCGAGATCCACTTGAGTTTCTTCGGTTTGTGCGGCTTCCTGCGTCGCGAAAGCGCATCCGCGAGCAGCTCTGTCGCCAACTGGCCAAGAGACTTCTTCTCCTTCGCCTGCAAATCCTTCAGTTCCTTCAGAATCGGTTCGTCGATGTCCAGCGTCGTTCGTGCCATCGCGCATCAGATGCTAACACGAGACGCATCAGATGCATTCACGGGTAGTAACCGCGAATCGTCTTCGCCTTGCCCTCCGTCACTTGCACGGTAACGGAACGCCATTTCGAGCCGGGCTTCACGTTTTCGCCCGGATAAAAACCGAGGAGGTATTGCGAGCGCAGCTCTTTCTGGATCTCGTCGTAGATGCGGCGGAGATCCGAAACCTGATCGATGTAGTAAACGCCGCCGCCGGTTTCGGCGCAGAACTTTCCGAATCGGTACCGCACGTCGACCTCGGCCGCGCCGATGCCGACTCCGATGCCGTAGACCGGCACGCCCGCCCGCCGCGCATAGTCGAGCGCCTGATCGAACGAGAACTTCGACGACGTGTCTTTACCGTCGGTGATGACCACCAGCGCTTTTTGTCCCTTCGCGCCGACGAAGTTGTAGAGCGAGTAGACGATGGCATCGTACAGCGCGGTCGATTCATCCGTCCGCAGTTTCGCCAAACCCGTCGTGACCTCGGCAAGATTGGAAGTCCAGCGCTGCACGACGTGCGGCTGCGCATCGAACGAGATGAGGAACGCCTTGTCGCCCTTTTTCATCACGCTGCTCAGAAACTCCGCGCCCGCTTTCTGCGCCTCCGCGAGACGCGGTTGCATCGACGTCGATGTATCGATCGCGAGGCCGATCGCAAGCGGAAGGTTCGTCACGTGCTCGAATCGTGCGAGCTTCACCGGCTGACCTTCGTCGAGGACGTTGAATGCCGACTGCGGCAAGTCGCCGACCGGACGACCATCGCGAATGACCGTCGTCGGCAGCTCGACGAGATGCACGCTGACTTCCTGCATGTACTGCGGCGTATTGATCATCACGACATCCTCGACCGGCGACTGGTCGGGATCGTCGAGCGTCGCGACCGCGCGCAGGTAGCCGAGGCGTGATGGAAGATCAATGGTTTGAACGAACGGCGGCTCGTAGAGCGTTGCCAGCCGCGTCTCGTTCAGGAAAAGCTCGAGCTTCTGAAGTTTTTTTCCCTCTGGGAGTGTGACCGCCATCTGCACGCGGGTTTT
>QHVX01000329.1:0-2510 GCA_003222375.1 Acidobacteriota bacterium | reverse complement strand
GTTTAGTCATGATTTTCGTCGCGTCGAGATAAAACTCGACCGCTTTGATGTCGTCGCCGGAAGTGATGGTGTCGATGTGCTGCGGACCGGTCAGCAATTGATCGGGGAGCGGGACGATGCGCAGTTTCGTCTGATTCGATTCGATGTCGTCAGCCGCGGCCGCGCGCGAGCCCGATCCGATGTCCGGCACCACGATCATCTTTTCGATCACGGCCTCGGAGCTCGAATTGAGATCGGTGAGCTTGATGCGCGATTTGTATTCGGCAGGCCGCAGGAAGCGATCGATCACCACTGCAATCGGATCGCTCGCCGACTCGAACGGATAATCGAAGCGGTATCGATACGTTTCGAAGAGCTGATCTTCCTTCAACACCTCGCCGACGACATCGATGCTGTAGAGCTTCACGCCGCCGACTTCCTTCATCACCAGCTTCGATCGCGGGACGAGGATGGTCATCTGCGCGTCGGTGCGATTTCCTTGTCGCGCTGGAAATGCGATCGAGAAATTGGCGGGCAACTGCGGTGCAGTCGGATTGGCAAGGACGACCGAGTGCAGAATTTTTCGGACGTCTTCCGGATTGACCGGCGGCGGCTTGAAGGCGTTCTGCCACGACTGCTGGGTGATCTGACTGCTTTGAATCAGCTTGAGGATGTCTTTGCCGTCGAGGCATTCGCATTCGAGACGCGTGATCAATTCGTATTTGCATACGTTTGTGTCCAGCCCAAAGACTCGCTCGATTGCGACGGCGTCGTTTTCCTGCGATAACGCCATGATTTCCTGGGAGATGAGATCCGCGAGATTCTCTTTCGCGCTTTTGACCGGCGTCCACAGCCGGTAGTCGATTCCCGTTCTCGGCTGATAGAACACCAGGCGCACGTCGCGTCCGACCTCGGGCATGTAGCCGTACGTCCAAACTTCCAGCGGCTGAATGAGCTTGCAACCGGTGAAGCCGCCGTAGGCCTTCACTTCCAGCGGCTCGCCGTGAATCACATAGATTTTTCCGCGATCGGAAGCTATCGATCGGTACTTCTCCTTTGCGGTCTGCAACTGGTCGTAGTACTGCGAGCGGACTTCACTGACGCTGACGCCCTTTGCTTTGGCGCGCCGCTGCCAGAAATCATCGATGTACAGATCGCGCTGCGCGTCGCTTTCGAGCTGCAGAAACGTGTCGAGCTCCTCGGGCTGGATGATGGGGTCGACGTCCGCCAGAAATTGTCTATATTTATCAGATAGATTTTTTATGCGCTCTTTTCTCTCGCTTCGGGAGAGCTTTGGCACATCGGCGGTTGCAGAGATGACGACAAGACTCAGGAAAAGAATCGAGAGGATTCGCCGGGTCATCGAAGTCGCTGGATCGCTGTGGGGATTCGCTCGGCCAGATCGATGGCCGCCAATCCTGTGTCGCCCATTTCTTCCTTGAGGAGATCGCCGGCGAAACCGTGAATGTAAACGGCGGCACAGGCGGCGTCGAATGGATCGACATCGCGCGCGAGAAATGCCGCGATCATGCCGCCTAACACGTCGCCCATTCCGCCGGAAGCCATGCCGGGATTGCCGGTCGGATTCACGTTCACGTGGCCTTCAGGATCCGCGACCAGAGTCTGATGTCCTTTCAAGACCACGATGCATTTGGAGTCGCGCGCGGCCTGTCGCGCGATGTCGACACGCTTGGCGTTGACATCCCTGGTCTCGATTTCGAGGAGCCTCGCGATTTCGCCGGGATGGGGCGTGATGACTCGCGGCCGCCCCTGCGGATTGAGCTCGCCGGCGCGTCCGGCGAACGCGTTCAGCGCCGAGGCGTCGATGACCATCGGCAGCTCGATCGATGCGACAGTCGCGCGAACCCAGTTGTACGCGCGATCGGTGTCCGGCAATCCCGGCCCGATCAGGACAGCCGATTTTTTCTGCAGAAACTCGTTGACGTCGCCGCCCAGATACGTCATGGATTCAATGGACGCCGAGTGGACGAGCTTCGCGGTCTCGGGATCGGTCATCACCGTGACGAGTCCGGCGCCGGTGCGAATCGCGCCGCGCGCGCCCATCGCCGCCGCGCCGCTTCTGCCGGGCGAGCCGGCGATGATCGCGACGTGTCCGTAGGTTCCTTTGTGCGTGCTGGCCAGCCGCGGCTCGATGAACGGCCTGACCTCTGCCGGCGTGGTGAGCGCCAGCGTGACGCCTTCGTCCTGGATCGCGGCATCGGGGATCGAAATGTCGGCGACGATGACTTCGCCGCACAAGACCGCTGCCGGTTCGAACACGTGACAAACCTTCGGCGCAGCGAACGTCACGGTCACCGCAGCCTGCACGCATGGATCGAAAGGCTCGGCCGATGACGCGTTCGCGCCGCTCGGCACGTCGACCGACACGATCGGAAGCGCGAGCTCGTTCATCGAGCGGATGACTTCGGCGTTGATCCCATCGGGCGCGCGATTGAGTCCGGTTCCGAAGAGCGCGTCGACGATGACGTCGGCGTCGGTCGCGTGGACGAGCGCGGCGTTGAGCGAATCGG
>QHVX01000323.1:4020-7862 GCA_003222375.1 Acidobacteriota bacterium | reverse complement strand
TCAATCTGTTAGCTAAAACCGTACTATTTGACGGCCGATGGTGCAAAAACTGGAACTTTACGAAGACGAGCTCGACAGTCGGGCGCGCGAGGTGTTGCGAGAGATCATCATGCAGCACGTCTCGACCGGCGAAGCGATCAGCTCGCGCTCGCTGGCGAGATCGGGCCGTTTTGGTCTCTCGACTGCCAGCTTGCGCAACGTCATGGCCGATCTTGAAGACCTCGGCTACCTGCAGCAACCGCACACCTCGGCCGGGCGCGTTCCGACCGACCGCGGATATCGTTTCTTCATCGATCATCTGATGCGTTCGCGATCGCTGACTCCTCGCGAGCGCGAAGCGATCGACGACCAGGTCCGTCACGCCAACGAGATCGACGAAGTCTTGCAGCTTGCGTCGCGGGTATTGTCGAAAATGAGCGACCAGGTGGGCGTCGTCTTCATGCCGACTCTGCTGCAGTTCGCGGTCCGCAGCATGGATTTCGTCCTGGAGTCACTGCACTCGTTCACGCGTGACGAGCTCGAGAAGATCAGCCGTTACATCACGACTGAGTTCTGCGGCCTCACGCTCGACGCGATTCACCGCCGCCTGGTCCGCATGACGGAAGAGGAGCGCGCGATGAACGACCACATGCTGCAGAAGACCATCTCGCTCGGCATCGAGGCGGTCAACGACGTGGCCCCGGTTGAGCATGAGCTCTATGTCGAGGGTACGACCTCGATGCTGATGAAACCTGACTACGCCGACGCCGTTTCGCTTCGCAAGACGATGCTCGCGCTGCAGGAGCGCCAGAAACTGATCGAGCTCCTCAATTCCTGTCTCTCTGAGGATGGATTGCAAATTCTGATCGGGTCGGAGACCGACTTCACGCAGGTCCACAATTTCAGCGTCGTCGCGCGCCGCTACGGCTCGCACGCGCCCCTCGGAATGGTCGGCATCATCGGGCCGATGCGAATGGAGTACGCTCGCATGGCGCCGCTGGTCGATTACCTCAGTCGCGCGCTGAGCCGCAAAATCGAGGAAGAACAGGAGCAGCAGCAGTAATGGCAGACGAAAAACGACCGGGCGGGAACGGCAGCGACGACGACAGTTACGTTCTCGAAGATACCAGCGAGTCGATCGAAGATCTCGAGCATGAGATGGAGATCGCGGCGCAGGAAGCGGCTGACTCCACCGCCACGCGGCGCGCCAAAGCCGCTGCGGCGGAAGCTCCACCGGCGCAGGAGCAGATCGACTACAAAGATCGGTATCTCCGGACGCTGGCTGATTTCGAAAATTTCCGAAAACGAGCGGAGCGCGAAAAGCAGGATTTTTTCAAATACGCGCTCGGCGGTCTGCTGAAAGAATTGCTGCCTGTCCTCGATAATTTCGATCGCGCACTCGAGCACGCCGCAGAGGGCGATGACTTCCATCGCGGCGTTCTGCTGATCTACAAGCAACTGTTCGACGCTCTGAAGAAACACGGCCTCAGGCCGATCGAAGAATCGGGCGTGCCTTTCGATCCCAAGATCCACGAAGCGGTTGTCCGCGAGGAGAACCCGTCCGTTCCCTCCCACACCGTGGTGGCCATCCTGCAGAAGGGTTACTTCCTTCATGACCGCCTGCTCCGCCCCGCGATGGTCAAGGTGGCGGTGGGCGGATCGGAAGAGGCAAGGTAGAATTTTCAGAATCCAAAATGCCCAAAATCATCGGAATTGACCTAGGAACGACGAACTCGTGCGTGGCCGTCGTCGACGTGACGACGCCGCAAGTCATTCCTAACCGCGAGGGCAGCCGTACGACGCCGTCAGTTGTCGGCTTCACGGAAGACGGCGATCGTCTGGTCGGGCAGATTGCGAAGCGCCAGTCGATCACGAATCCGTTCAACACCGTCTTCGCGATCAAGCGGCTCATCGGCCGCAAGTACGACTCCGAAGAAGTCGGACGCGCGAAGCAGGTCCTGCCGTATCAGATCGTGGCGGCGCCGAACGGCGACATCAAAGTGCGGATCCGCGATCGCGAGTATTCGCCCGAAGAGATCTCGGCATTCGTACTCATGGAGATCAAAGGGTTCGCCGAAGATTTTCTGGGCGAGCCGATTACCGAGGCGATCATCACAGTGCCGGCGTACTTCAACGATTCGCAGCGTCAAGCGACGCGCGACGCCGGCAAAATCGCGGGCCTCGAAGTCCTCCGCATCATCAACGAGCCCACCGCCGCTGCCTTGGCGTATGGCATGGACAACAAAGAGAACCAGTTGATCGCCGTCTACGACCTCGGCGGCGGAACGTTCGATATTTCGATCCTCAAACTGGAAGACGGTCTGTTCGAAGTTCTCTCGACGTCCGGCGACACCTACCTGGGCGGCGAAGACTTCGACAAGCGGATCATGGATTGGCTGATCGACGGCTTTCAGCGCGACACCGGACTCAATCTGCGCGACGACCGCATGGCGCTGCAGCGGCTGAAGGAAGCATCCGAGCGCGCGAAGCACGATCTGTCGAGCGCACCCGAAACGCGCATCACGCTGCCGTTCATCTCCTCGGACGCCGCCGGGCCAAAACATCTGAACAAGGTTCTGGCGCGCCGTGACTTCGAACAGATGGTCGAAGATCTCATTCAGAAGACGATCGATCCAGTCAACGACGCTCTCAAAGCGGCCGGTCTTCGGCCGGGGCAGATCGACGAAGTCGTGCTCGTCGGCGGGCAGACGCGCATGCCGCGCGTGGTCGAAGCAGTGCAACGCGCTTTCGGCAAGGAGCCCAACCGCAACATCAATCCTGACGAAGTGGTCGCGATCGGCGCGGCCGTGCAGGGCGGCATTCTCCGCGGCGACATCAAGGACATGATCCTGCTCGACGTCACGCCTCTGTCGATCGGAATCGAAACGCACGGCGGACTTTTCACGAAGATCATCGAGCGCAACTCGACGATTCCCACGAAGAACTCGCTCATCTTCACCACCGTCGCCGACAATCAGAGCAAAGTGCAGGTCCACGTACTGCAGGGAGAGCGCGAGTTCGCGCGCGAAAACAAATCGCTCGGCAAATTCGATCTCGTCGGCATTCCGCCTTCACCGCGCGGCGTGCCGCAGATCGAAGTCGTCTTCGCGATCGACTCCAACGGCATCGTTAATGTCACGGCCCGCGATCAGGCCACCGGTCAGTCGCAGGGTGTGCAGATCAATCCCGCCGGCGGCCTATCGAAGGACGAAATCGATCGCCTGGTCATCGAAGCGGAAGAGCATCAGAAGAACGATGCCAACCGCCGCGAGATGCGACTGCTGCAGAACAAGCTCGAGGGAATGATCTACACCAATGAGAAAGTTTTTCGTGAGTTCGGAAAGCTTCTCACCGACGGCGACCGCGACAAAGTGCAGAAGATGATCGGCAAAGCCAAGGAATTCGTCGCGTCGGAAAGCAAATCCGCGCTCAACGACGCAATTTTCGAATTGCAAAGCGCGTCGCGAATTCTCACCAGCGTCATGCTCTACAATCCTGTGAAGGCGGGCGTGCCCTCCGATACTCCTCAATAATTCATGGCTGCAACCGAAAAACGCGACTACTACGAGGTCTTAGGCCTCCAGCGGAACGCAAGCCTCGACGACATCAAGAAGGCTTACCGCAAGATGGCCTTGAAACATCACCCCGATAAAAATCCGGGCGACCCGACGTCCGAGGAGAAATTCAAAGAGGCGGCCGAGGCCTATGCCGTCCTCTCCGATGATGAGAAGCGCGCGCGCTACGATCGCTACGGCCATAGCGGGTTGGGCGGGATGGGTGGGTTCGATCCCAGCCAGTTCGCTGACTTCGGCGACATCCTCGGCGATCTTTTCGGCTTCGGCGAATTCTTCGGCGCGAGCCGA
>QHVX01000323.1:0-3936 GCA_003222375.1 Acidobacteriota bacterium | reverse complement strand
AGCCGGGAACGTCGCCGGTTACATGCACCGGCTGCAACGGTCGCGGACAGATCCGGTATTCGCAGGGGTTTTTCGCAGTCGCGCGCACGTGTCCGCAGTGCGGCGGCGCAGGAAAAGTGATCAAAGATCCGTGCGTGACCTGCGGCGGGGCGGGGCGGATCCGCGAAGATAAGAAGCTGTCGGTCAAGATTCCCCCCGGTGTCGACGAAGGCTCGCGGCTGCGCGTGCCGGCTGAAGGGGAGTCGGGCTACAACGGCGGGCCTCCCGGCGACCTTTACGTCTTCATTGCGGTCGAAGAACATCCGAAGTTCACGCGGCGCGATTACGACATCCACTCCGAGCAGGCGATTTCATTCACGCAGGCCGCACTCGGCGCAGAGATCAAGACGGAGACGATCGACGGCGAGGAAGCCCTCAGAATTCCGGCAGGAACGCAGCCGAATCAGGTCTTTCGGCTTCGCGGGAAGGGCGTCCAATTCCTGCAGGGCCCAGGTCGCGGGGATCACTATGTCCACGTCAACGTCCGGATTCCGTCCACCCTCTCGGACGAGCAGCGGCGGCTGTTGGAAGAATTTGCCGCTCAGGAGGGTGAGAATCCTGCCGACGGCCGCGGTGTTCTCGACAAAGTCAAAGATTTCTTCGGCGGGTAGACCGCCGATCGTTTAGTATTTCGTCCGGTCCAAAATGAGTGAGCGTATCTCCCTCACGGAGAATATCGTCCGTTACGGCACGGCAGCGCTGATCTGCTTCAGCATCGCTGTGCTGATGTACGTGGCGGTGGTCACGACGCCTTTCAGCGCCTCGATAATCGAGAGCCTGGCGGCCCTTGGCGTCGCGTGGTGGCTGGTGGGCTGCGGCCTTGTTCCGCTGGCCGGGTATTGGGCGTGGCGGCGGTCGCAGTTCGATCGCGACGAAACGTAGTTTGGAGTGCGGTGCCTTGGCACCGCCTTCGGGCCGGCAGCTCGCTGCCGCACTCCAAAATGACTACCGACTACGTCCTCCTGATCTCCTACCCGCCCGACCTCGAAGAGGTAGTTTTCGGCCGGCTGTTCCTCACGCCCTCGAAAGGAAACGTGTCGGGCGAAGTTCTGTCGGCGTACTTCGACAACGCGGCCGATCGCGATGCCGCCGCCGACGCGCTCCGAGATTTGCCGGTCACACTGCGTTCCGAACAACGCGACCGTGTCGATTGGCTTGCGCATTATCAGCAATCATTAACATCACTATTTATCGGCCGGACCTTCGTCGTCGCACCCGATGAGAAACTTTTGACCAGCGATCGGCCGCACCGCCTCGTCATTCCGCAGGCGCAAGCCTTCGGCACCGGATGGCATGCGTCGACCGCGTTGTCGATCGAATTGCTGGAAGAGACCGATCTTCGCAATGCGCGCGCATTGGACATCGGTTGCGGTACCGGCATCCTCTCTTTCGCGATGTGTCTTCTCGGTGCGCGCAAGGTGATCGGTTTCGATATTGATCCGGACGCGATCGGCGCGATGGAGGACAACCGCCGGCGTAATCGGACGCCAGCTTCGTTCTTCATCGGGATGCTCGATTCGTTGCGTCCGACTCTTTTCGATGTCGTGACAATGAATATCCTTCCGGAGGTCATCATCCCCTTGTTGCCCGCGGTCTTGGGACAGGTTCGCGGTTCATTGATCCTCAGCGGAATTCTGCGCAGTCAACGCGATGAGATCATCCGGGGCTTGCACCTCGTGAGCGAACGCGAAAGCGGAGAATGGTGGGCGGGGCGATTCACGCCATGAATGTGCTTTGCGACTGGGGTCTTCAAGGTCTGCGAGCATCCGCGCGCAACCGCATCGTCGTGATCGTCGACGTTCTGTCTTTCAGCACTGCGACGACGATCGCCGTCGGTCGCGGCGCGACGATTTTTCCATGCGAGTGGAACGACGACCGCGCAATCGCGTTGGCGAAGGAAGTCCGGGCGGAGTTGGCCTCGAAGCGCGGCCAGGGAAAATTCAGCCTCGCGCCGGCATCGCTGCGCGATGTTCCGCGCGGACTCCGTCTCGTGTTGCCGTCGCCGAACGGCTCGACCCTCGCGTACCTTGCCCGAGAGCTCGACGCGAGCGCGGTCGTGATCGGTTGCCTGCGCAATGCTGCCGCAGTCGCGCGTTGGGTCGGCGATCGTCCGGCCGCCGTCATCGCCGCCGGCGAGAAATGGTCGGCGGGCGCGATCACCAGCCGGCTTGCCGATCGATCGCACGATGCTGAGGCGGCAGCGGCGGCGTTCGAGCGACTGCGCGATAAGACCCACGATGCGCTCACCGCATCGCGTTCCGGGCGCGAATTGATTGATCTTGGTTACCCGGAGGACGTCGATCTCGCGTCGGAAGTGGATGTTGACGAGGCCGTTCCGCTGCTCGACGGGAATGCGTTTACACTAGCCACGCCATGAACCAGATCAGCGACCGTCTCCGCGGACTCGTGCAATCGGACATCCGCCGCATGTCCCGCGAATGCGACCGCGTCGGCGGCATCAACCTCGGCCAGGGAATCTGCGATCTGCCGACGATTCCCGAGCTCGTTGAAGGCGCCTGCGACGCAATCGCGTCGAACAAAGCGACCTATTCGAAATTCGAGGGCATCGATCTGCTGCGCGAACGCATCGCGCGGAAGCTCGAGCACTACAACGGATTCAAAGCCGATCCGGCCAGGGAAATCGTCGTGACGGTTGGATCGAGCGGCGGATTTCTCGCCGCTGCGATGGCAACGCTCAACGCCGGCGATGAAGTCATCCTCTTCGAGCCGTACTACGGCTACCACCTCAACACTCTCAGCGTTCTCGGATTCACTCCGAAGTTCGTTCCGCTTCAGGCGCCCGATTGGTCGATCGACTTCGGTGCGTTGCGCGCGGCCTTCTCGCCGAAGACGAAGGCCATCGTGGTCTGCACGCCGTCGAATCCGTCGGGAAAAATGTTCACGCGCGAAGAGCTCGAGAAAATCGGCGCGCTGTGCCGCGAATTCAACGCCTGGATTTTCACGGACGAGATCTACGAATACATCGTCTACGACGGCCGCAAACACGTTTCGGTCGCGTCGATTCCGTCATGCCGCGATATCACAATCACCATCAGCGGCTTCTCGAAGACTTTCTCGATCACCGGCTGGCGCATCGGATATGCGGTTGCCAATGAGCGCGTCGCGGCTCCGATCGGACTGATGAATGACCTCTTCGCGATCTGCGCGCCGACCCCGCTGCAATGGGGGGTCGCGCGCGCGCTCGAAGTCCCCGACTCGTACTATCGAAATCTGGCGGCCGATTATCAGAAGAAGCGCAACATTCTCGCGGAGGCGCTGGTCGAGGCAGGTTTCCGGCCGTCGATCCCCGAGGGCTCGTATTACATGCTGGCCGAGATTCCGGATGAATTCCGCAATGATCGCGACGCCGCCAACTCGCTGCTCGAAAACGCGCGCGTGGCGTCCGTCCCCGGCTCGGCGTTTTTCGTTTCCGAAGCGGGAAAGCGAATGCTTCGCTTCTGCTTCGCGAAGGATTTCGATTCGCTGGAAGAGGCGTGCAAACGGCTTCGCGCGCTGCGCGGCGCGCGCGTCTAATACCTGTGAGCGGCGCATACGTTCATGGCTATCACCCGCGTGAGAGCAAACGCCTGAACGATCAGGCTGGAACGCTCGCAGATCTGCTCCACTCCGACACCGCGTACCCGGCTGGCAGCCGCGTGCTCGAAGCCGGGTGCGGAGTCGGTGCACAGACGGTCACACTCGCTCGAAACAGCCCCGCCGCGCGAATCGTGGCGATCGACATTTCTGCCGCATCGCTCGAGGAGGCAAGTGCCAAGGTACGAGCGGCCGCGCTGCCCAACGTGGAGTTTAAGCGCGCAGACCTCTTCGCGGCTCCATTCGAGCGAGAGTCATTCGATCACATCTTCACTTGCTTCGTGCTGGAGCATCTGTCGAGGC
>QHVX01000322.1 GCA_003222375.1 Acidobacteriota bacterium | reverse complement strand
ACATCATCTTCGTGCGTGACCATGATGATCGAGTTGCCGTTGCGATGGAGATCGCGAAACAGGTCGAGGATTTCGCGGCCGGTCTGCGAATCGAGGTTTCCGGTCGGCTCGTCGGCCAGCAGCAGTGAGGGGTTGTTGACGAGTGCCCGCGCGATCGCGACGCGTTGGCGCTGACCGCCGGAGAGCTCGTTCGGCTGGTGATTCATGCGGTCGCCGAGGCCGACGGCGGTCAGGGCTCCCTCGGCCTGACGCTGACGGTCGACGCGCGACATCTTCGCGTACACCAAAGGGAGCTCGACGTTCTGCAGCGCGGTCGTGCGTGCGAGCAAATTGAAAGTCTGAAAAACGAAACCGATTTTTTTGTTGCGCACGGCTGCCAGCTCGTCGTCGGCCATCGTCTCGACTGCCGTCCCATCGAGGATATATTTGCCTGCCGTCGGCCGGTCGAGGCAGCCGATGATGTTCATGAGCGTCGACTTTCCCGATCCGGAAGGACCCATGATCGCGACGTACTCGCCATGTTCGACGATGAGATCGATGCCGCGCAGCGCGTAAATTTCCTGCGGCCCGAGCTGATAGACGCGCGTCAGCTCGTGCATTTCGATCAGATGCGCCCCGTTGCTCGCCATCAATCCGCCTCTTTCGAAGTCGTCGTCTGTTCCTTCGTCACCTGGACCTCGTCGCCATCCTTCAACTTCTTGAGCACGCGAAATGGACCGGTGACGACCTGATCGCCCGCTTTGACACCGGAGAGGAGGGCCACATGCGTCGAATCGCTGATGCCGGCGGTCACTTCGGTCATCTTCACCTTCCCGCTCTTGATGACAAAGACGTATTTTTTCTTGGGAAGGTTTTCGTCTTCGTCTGATTCGGCACCTTTTGCCTTCGAAACCGACGGCGGAACGCGCTCGACCACGCTTTGAATGGGAACGGCCGGCGAGTTCGGGACGGTGCTCGTGATGATCGAAACCTGCGACGTCATCCCGGGCCGCAAGCGATCGTCGGTATTGTCGATCGCCACTTTGACCTTGAAATAACGAATGCCGGCACCTGCGCTCTGCCGTGCAGTCGCCGAGCTGCCGATCTCCGCGACGTGGCCGGCGTAGTCCTTGTCAGGGATGGCGTCGACCTTGATCTTGGTGGGCATGCCCAGGCGAAGCGAGACCACGTCGGTCTCATTGACGTCGGATTCGACGAGGATCTCCGACAGATCGGCGATCACGGCGATCACCGATGCGGGATTGTTCATCGTTCCGGTGACGACCATCGATCGGCGAGACGATGATGGTGTGTGACAAATTCGTCTCGGCCTGCTGCAGGATCGCCTGTGCCTGGTTCACTCCTTGGTGCGCCGATTGATAACCCGCCCGTGCGTTTTCGAGATCGAGTTGGGCCTTGTCGAACAGCTCCTGCGCCTGGATCCCTTGCTGCCGCATGCTGACCGCGCGCTTGTACGCCAGCTCTGCGGTCCCCATCGCGGCCTTGGCGCGCTGCACTTCGATTTTGCCGTTAGCCACCGCCGCTGCAGCGCGGCCCTTTTCAGCGAGGTACGGCGTGGCCTCGAGTGCCACAAGCTTCTGACCCTTGCGGACCAGATCGCCTTCCTTGAAGTAGAGATGTTCGATCTTCGCGACGATGTGGGCGTCGATGTTCACCTTGACCTTGGGATTGACCTCTCCCGGCGCGCTGACCACCGCCTCGATCTTCCTCGCCTTCACCGCCTCGGCGTAGACCTTTTCGGCTTTGGAGCCACCCGCTCGAACACTCGCAAAGATGATGATGGCGATGAGGACGATCGCGCCGGCGATCAGGAGCGGACGCTTCATTTTCGCAGCGATTGAATCGCCGGACCGATGAGGCCAAACAGCACGCTGATCACACGCAAGGTGATGACGGTCGCCGCTGATTTCGCCTTCGAGACCTTCGCGACGTACGCGAAGCCGAAGATGAAGAGAACCAGCGTCCAGATGCCGAAAATATCGAGGTTCGTAAGCAGGGTGAACAACATCGGGTGTTCCTTCATCGTGACGAGGAAGGCCGGATTGGAGCGAACCAGGATGGGAATGTCGACGACCGTGACGCCCGTCTTCATGGCGATGATGATCGTCATGACGACCGCCTTGATGATCTGAGGCATCCAGGAGTAAACGGTCACCGAGAAGGCCTGATCGAATGTTCCTTCGCCGCCCATCACGCGGAACGCGAGCAGCATGATCGCAGCGATCAGCAGCAGCACGATGACTGAGAACAGCGGCGATCCGTACGAAATGATCTTGCTGACGATCCCGGTGATGCGCAGCGCACTCTCCATCTGCGCTTCGGTCATGTTGCCCCGCTGTTCCATGGCCTCACGGGTTGCGGACACGAAATCGACGCGCTGCGCGAAGACGATTCCGGTGACCGCCGAAACGACAATGATGAGGATCAGCGGCGCGAGGAAGGTCGGTTGCCGCGCAATCGACGCGAACGTTTCGTCGGGCGACACGAGGACGCCGGCGATGCGTTGCAGGCCGCTCGGTTTCGGCGTCGCCGGGGGCGGCGGCGACGCCCCAGTCTCGGTAGTCGTCATCTACTGCTTCGTCTCCGTCGTGTTTGACTGGATTCTGCTGCCGTAATTCAGCCAATTGTAGCGGTCAAACACGCGGAATGTGCTCGGTTCCTCGATCTTCGGTTCTTCGATTTTGATATTTGCAACATCCAGCAGATCTCCGACGGCGCGGTGATAGGCCGCGACCGACTTGTTGTACGCGACCAGCGCCTGAATCTCGCGCGCACGTGCGTCGGAGAGCTGCTGCTGAATCTGCAGCACCTGGAAGTTGGTGGTCATGCCGTTCTCGTAACGGCGACGCTCCGCTTCGAGGTTCTGCCCGGCCGCTTCGCGCGCCGTTCGCGACGCGATGATCTCCTTTGCGGTCGTGTCGATATCGCGCGCAGTCTTCCGAACTTCGACCGCGATGTTCTGCCGCGTCTGCTCTTCGTTCGTCCTTGCCAGCGCCACATCGAGCTCGGCCCTCTTGGCCTCCGCGCGCGCTCCGATGTTCGTCAGCGGCAGGCCGACGTTGACACCGACCGTCCAGGAGGGAAAGTCGTTTCCAAACACCTGACTCAGCGCGTTCGAGTAACCGGTGGTAACGAAACGCCCGGTCGGCAGTCCGGTGACCGGATCAAACTCCTGCGTCCGCCCCGCGAGACCGGCGGCGTTGTAGTTCAACTTGAGATCGAGCTGCGGCAGCACTTGGTTGCGCGCATAGGTGTACTGAATCTGGCGCGTCGCGGTTGTCAATTGCGTTTCGTGCAGCTCGGGACGCAGTTGCAGCGCGGTGGTGACCGCCTGCTCGGGATTGACCGTGATCGGCGTGTAGCCGACCGGAGACGTCGGGATGATGGGGCGGTCCCAGTCGGTCGCGGGGAGGTGCATCACGGCGCGCAGGCGGTCTTCGGCATCGCGGACCGCAGCGACGGCCGCGATCAGATTCTCTTCCTGCGTGGCGATCTGGACTCGCGGCTGGAGGATGTCGAGCGGCGCAGAGGCGCCGACGTCGATGCGGATCTGTGTGATGCGAGCCTGGTCGCGAGCCAGGAAGAGCGCTTCCTTGACGACGTCGACGAATTGTCGCGCGTACACCAGATCGAGATAGACCTGCTCGGTCGTGACGGCGGTATCCATGAGAGTGCCGCGGAAAACGTCACGATTGATTCCGAGCGTATTGCGCGCGATCAGAATGCCGCGGCGGGTAACGTCGACGCCGAAATTGCGCATCAGGGGGTGGGAAAGGCCGAGGCCTAGGCTGCTGCGGTAGGCGGGATTGACGAAGGTTCCGCCGCCGGTCGTCGTTCCGCGAGAGTTATTGAATCCGATGGAGTACGTTCCGCCGGTCGGGATCAACTGCGACAGCCCGAAGTTTGCGGTCGTCGCGCGGCTTCCGCTCGGCGCAAACTGGGACGTGGTGGGCGACTCCGAGCTCTGGCGTTCGATGTTAGCGCTCGTGAACCAATCGAAGATGCCGTATTGGCCCCGCAGACTCTGGCCCGATTCGAGGAGTGTGTAGCGCTCCAACTGGATCCCGACATTGTTCTGAACGGCGGTTTTGAGGGCATCGTCAAGCGAAAGCTTGAGAGCGCGCGGATCGGAAAGATCGTGATCGGTATCGGCCGTGACCTGCGCGGTCACCGGTTCGGTGATCGGCGTCACCTGCGGTGGCACCGGCTGAACAGGGACGATTTTGGGAGTTGGCGTCGGCGTCTGCGCGGCGAGCGAAGTCGCTCCCAATAAGCAAACTACCGCAGAAAAACGTCGAACAGCGGTCATGAAACCCTCCTGGACACGCCTCTATTACGCAATGGATTGCTCAGAGTTTCGTGAGAGATACCACTTTGGCGGGCGCATTGTACCCGCGCTTATAACGGATTAACTCTCACTTCATTTCGAACGTTACGGATTTTTCGCCGGAGGGACCGGATAGCCGGCGAAGTGGCATGCCGCGAACTGTCCGGGATTGTGCTCGATCAGCGGCGGTACCACATCCTTGCAGATCGGGAACTGCGCGATCGGACACCGCGTGTGAAAAACGCAGCCGCTGGGAGGATTGCGGGATCGGGAATCGGAACTGCCGAGAGCAGCGCCTTCGTGTACGGATGCAGCGGATCGGCATACAAAGCGCGGCGGTCGGCAAGCTCCATGATCTTGCCGAGGTACATCACCGCCACGCGGGTGGAGATGTGCTCGACCACAGATAAATCATGCGCGATAAATAGATATGTTAAATGTAGATCTTCTTGGAGGTCCTGGAGAAGATTGATCACCTGCGCCTGTACGGACACATCGAGTGCCGAGACCGGCTCGTCGAGCACCAGAAATTTCGGATTGGTGGCCAATGCGCGCGCGACGCCGATCCGCTGCCGCTGACCTCCCGAGAACTCGTGCGGATAGCGGCGGCGATACTCGGGACTGAGTCCGACTTTTTCCAGCAGCTCCGCGACGCGATCGGCGCGCTCGCTGTTGCTCATTCCGCCATGAATGATCAGCGGCTCCGACACAATCGTCCCCACCGTCATCCTCGGATTCAACGACGCGTAAGGATCCTGGAAAACGATCTGCATGTCGCGGCGTTTGCGGCGCATGTCGGTCGCGCCGAGCTCTGTCAATTCGGCGCCTTCGAACTGAATGGATCCCGAAGTCGGCTCGATCAGGCGAAGGATGCAGCGCCCGACCGTGGTCTTTCCCGATCCCGATTCGCCGACCAGACCGAGCGTTTCACCGCGCGAGACGGCGAACGTCACGCCATCGACGGCTTTGACTTCCGCGACAACGCGTGCAAGAACGCCGCGCTTCACCGGAAAATATTTTTTCAGGTCGCGGACGAGGAGCAGCGTCTCCCCCGCCCCGACTGGAACTTTGGGGGTGGTTTGGGGGGCGGATTGCTCGATTACGTCAGGCATATCGCCTTTCGAGGACGAAATGCAGAATGCAGAATGCAGAATGCAGAAACGTTCCGACGTTCAATTCTGCATTTTGCATTTTGCATTCTGCATTCATTGTTCAATGCGCTCCGGATCCGCCAAATCCCCATGCAGGTAGCACCGCGCGTCGTGCCCTTCTCCCACGATCATTCGCGCGGGCTCGTTGCCGAGGCAAATCGGCATCACATCGGGACAGCGCGGATTGAATTTGCACCCGGCCGGGAGCGCGGTCAGCGGCGGGACCATTCCTTTGATGGTCGGCAGCCGCTTTTCGTCATGCACGACGCTCGGCAGCGATTTCAGAAGGCCGCGCGTGTACGGATGCGCCGGATTCGCAAAGAGATCGAGCACCGGCGCTTCCTCGACGATCCGTCCGGTGTACATGACGATGATGCGCTCGCAGAACTCCGCGACGACGCCGAGGTCGTGCGTGATGAGCAGGATCGCGAGGCCGAGTCGCTTCTGCAGCGACGCCAGCAGCTCCATGATCTGCGCCTGAATCGTCACGTCGAGCGCGGTCGTCGGCTCGTCGGCGATCAGCAATTCCGGATCGCACGACAATGCCATCGCGATCATCACGCGCTGCCGCATGCCGCCCGAGAGTTGATGCGGATAATCGTCGAGACGTTTGATCGGATCGGGTATCGACACCAGCTCGAGCATGTCGCCCGCTTGCTTGCGCGCTTCCTTTTTCGAAACTTTGCGATGGACGCGGATCGCTTCCGCGACCTGATCGCCGATCTTGAAAACGGGATTGAGCGACGTCATCGGCTCCTGGAACACCATCGCGATGTCATTGCCGCGCACATGGCGCATCTCCTTTTCGGAAAGATCAGCGAGGTTGCGATCCTTGAATCGAATTTCGCCGCCGGTGATCTTTCCGGGCGATGCGACCAGCCGCATGATCGACATCGCGGTCACGCTCTTGCCGCACCCCGATTCGCCGACCAGCGCCAGCGCTTCGCCCTTGCGCACGTCGAACGAGACGTTGTCGACGGCGTGCACTTCGCCGTCGCCGGTGAAGAAAGTCGTCCTGAGCTTCTTTACTTCAAGGAGAACTTCGCTCACGCATCCGATCGTAGCCGAAACCGCGCCAGTGTTGCGCGCGCTTCCGGCACGCCGAGTGCCAACGCAATCGCGAAATAGATCACCCCGAAGATCGCGCACACGATCAAACCGTCGCGAATGTCCGGCAGGAAGTGCGGCAGATGCACGCCCAGGCGCGGCGTGATGTAGACGTAGAAGGCCGCGCCCGTGATCCCCGCGACAACCGCCGAAGTCCACAGCCGAATCAGATAGCCGCGCGAAAGCGGAACGGGTCCAATCCGCCGGCCCAGCGACCGGCGAAGCAGGACGAACTCCAGCCACCCCGCGATACCGGCGGTTGCGGTCAGGGCAATCGCACCGAGCGGCTTCGTGCTTCCCTGGATCAACGGAAGCGGCACGTGCGCAAACTGCAAAGCATCGATGAGCAGCGGCCGCAGCGGCAGCGCGAAGAGGTAGCCGAGAACGCCGGTCAGCGCAACGCGCAACACCGCGTAGCGGAGCGGCGTACGCGTGTCGCGGAGTGCATAAAACGCGGACGAATA
>QHVX01000321.1 GCA_003222375.1 Acidobacteriota bacterium | reverse complement strand
TCACCGTGAAAGAGATGGCGAGCAGCGCGCGAGGCGTGTCGATAGCCAGGGCGGGTCGGATTTTGAGGATCAGCGCGACGACGATCAGCAGGAGGAGGCTCGCGATCAATGCCGATCCCCCGTAAACGATCGCCAGCACGATCGTTTCCCAGGCGCTCAGCGGGTGATTTCGAAACAACATGACCGCGACCAGAGGCAAGAGTGCGAACGCTCCGATCAGGA
Organism: Acidobacteriota bacterium; assembly: GCA_003222375.1. Taxonomy (GTDB): domain Bacteria; phylum Acidobacteriota; class Thermoanaerobaculia; order Gp7-AA8; family Gp7-AA8; genus Gp7-AA10. The sequence continues at coordinate 3,191 of QHVX01000321.1, read as the reverse complement.
TCGCCGCCTTGGCGGCCACGATCGTCAGCTCGACCCAGAACGCGCGCGATCGCCACGGGTCGAGCGCAAACCATCGTTCGATGCCGTGGGAGAGGTAACCGCGCTCGCGGAGCTGCGCGCGCAAATCGTCGACCGACACGGGGGAATCGTAAACGATGAACGATGAGCGATGAATGATGAACAGAGGTTTCGTTCATCGTTCATCGTTCCGTGTTCATCGTTAGGAATTTAAAGGCTTTATGGACGTTCTATGAACCGCGATCGCCCATGGAATCGATGTCTGCGGAACCCGCTCACGCCGCCGAGGGCTGCGGCGCTCCACTAAAACGGCGCGGTTTCTTTGCCCGCATCCTAGCCCTGCTGGTCCTCGCAGTGGGCATGGTCAAGGCGATTTTGTTCGTGGCCGTCGACTACATGCGCGGCCTGGCGGTCAATCCGTTCGAAGGATTCGGCCTGACGCAATTCGCAGTCGCGGGCGCGTCGATGGCGCTGAGCATCGCCGCCTACGCGACGAAAGCGCCGCTGCCGCTGGTGGTCGGATTCGTGTTGATCATCTTGATTCACGAGATCGGACACGCTGTGGTCATCCGCGCCAAAGGACTTCGCGCCGGCATGATGGTGTTCATCCCGTTCATCGGCGGCGCGGTCACGCTCAAAGATCAGCCGCGATCGGCGTACGACGACGCGCAGATCGGTCTCGCCGGTCCGATCGCCGGCACATTCGCATCGCTGGTCGTTCTTCAGATCTACAAATGGACGAACGCGCCGATGTATCTGGCGATCGCCGCGGCAGGGTTCGCGGTCAATCTGCTGAATCTGCTGCCGATCGGAATGCTCGACGGCGGTCGTATCTCCGCTGCCGTGACGAAGTGGATGTGGGTGTTCGGCGGCGGCGCACTGGTCTACAAAGTCATCAAACAGCCGAACCCGCTGATGCTGCTCGTGCTCTTTCTGGTGGCATTCCAGGTTTACGCATCCATCGCGCGAGAGAAGGATGACAAGAGTTTTTACGATGTGACCTTCACGCAGCGGGCGAGCATCGCAGTGGCCTATTTCTTTCTTGTGGTCTTCCTCGGGCACCAGACCTGGATGTCGCTGAGCCGCCTGGGGGCGTTCCCGCGATAGTATTGACGAAGATGAACCTGTACCTCGTTCTGGCACTCGCGCTCGGCGCCGCAACACCGGCGCCGCTTGCTCAGGCGACGGCGCACGTGATCACGAAGCGCGCGGAACGTGCAGCCGTGTGCGTTGTGGAGCACCGGCTTCAGCCGGTTCATGTTGCCCGACTAAAGCCGGGGCTCCATCGTTCATCTCTCGTCACGCGCGTCGTCCTCACCGGCGCCGCCTCGCCCCGCGCTCCTGCGTTCAGCTGCTGAGTCTTTCTCTCCGGCTGTTTACGCAAAGGAAAAATCATGATCAACAAAGTATTGACTACGATTTTCGGGTCGAAGCACGAGCGCGATGTGAAGCGCATGCTTCCGATGGTCGCGCAGATCAACTCGCTCGAGCCGGAAGTCTCGAAACTCTCCGACGATGAGCTGCGCGGAAAGACAACGGAGTTTCGCGAGCGCCTGCGTCCGGTCGTGGAAGTGCTGGATGGCACGAAGAAGGAAGTTCCGCGAGACGACAATGCAGTCAAAGCGGCGCAGACCGATCTTCAGGAAGCGCTGAACGATCTACTGCCGGAAGCATTCGCCGTCTGCCGTGAAGCTTCGAAGCGGACGCTAAACATGCGGCACTTCGACGTCCAGCTCATGGGCGGCGTGGTCCTGCACAACGGGAAAATCTCGGAGATGAAGACCGGCGAGGGAAAGACGCTCGTCGCCACGCTGGCTGTTTATTTGAACGCGCTCAGCGGACGCGGCGTCCACGTCGTCATCGTCAACGACTACCTCGCGCGGCGCGACTCCGAGTGGATGGGCCGGCTCTACAAATTCCTCGGCCTGACCGTCGGCGTCATTCAGAACCCGCACGGCGATCGCGAGCGGCAGCAGGCGTATCGCTGCGACGTCACGTACGGGACGAATAACGAGTTCGGCTTCGACTATCTCCGCGACAACATGAAGTTCGATCTCGAGGCGATGGTGCAGCGTGATCCGGTATACGCCATCGTCGACGAGGTCGATTCGATCCTGATCGATGAAGCGCGCACGCCGCTGATCATCAGCGGTCCGTCGGAAGAGCGCGTCGACAAGTACTACGCCGTCGACCGCATCGTCCCGCGGCTGGTCAAGGAGAAAGACTTCCAGGTCGATGAGAAACAGCACACGGCGGTGCTGACCGAGGAAGGTGTGCTGCACGCCGAGAAACTGTTAGGCGGAATCGAGCTGTACGACCCCGCCAATATGGACACGCTGCACGCCGTCAATCAGGCGCTGCGCGCGCACACGCTGTACAAACTCGACGTCGACTACGTCAACAAAGACGGCGAAATCATCATCGTCGATGAATTCACCGGCCGCCTGATGCCTGGGCGCCGCTGGTCGGATGGTCTGCATCAGGCCGTGGAAGCCAAAGAAGGCGTGAAGATCGAAGCGGAGAATCAGACGCTCGCGACGATCACGTTCCAGAACCTCTTCCGCATGTACGAAAAGCTCGCCGGCATGACCGGAACGGCGGACACCGAGGCCGCGGAGTTCGACAAGATCTACAACCTGGAGGTGGTGGTCATCCCGCCTAACAAGCCGATGATCCGCATCGACAAAGCCGACCTCGTCTATCGAACCGAGCGGGAGAAGTTCAACGCCATCGTCGAAGAGATCGAGGTCCTCCACGAAAAAGGGCAGCCAGCGCTGGTCGGCACGATCTCGATCGAAAAATCAGAGCTGCTGTCCTCGTTTTTTTAGAAAACCGGCGTTCCGCACGTCGTGTTGAACGCGAAGTACCACGAGCGCGAGGCAGAGATCGTTGCCCAGGCCGGACACAAGAGTGCCGTCACGATCGCGACCAACATGGCCGGCCGCGGCACCGACATTCTGTTGGGCGGCAATCCGGAATTTCTGGCCAATCAGAAAGCGAAAGACGTCACCGATCCACAGCAGCGTCAGCGAATCGAAGAAGAGATTCGCGAGCAGTGGCAACTCGATCACGAAGAAGTCGTGAGCCTCGGCGGCCTGCACATCGTCGGCACCGAGCGCCACGAGTCGCGCCGCATCGACAATCAGCTCCGCGGGCGGTCGGGCCGGCAGGGC
>QHVX01000082.1:8003-19875 GCA_003222375.1 Acidobacteriota bacterium | reverse complement strand
TCCTGCCAACTGGCCGCAGCGGTCCAGCCCCTTTACGATGTACCACGAACGGAGCCGAAAGGCTCCGTAAGTGTTTTTGCGGGTGCCGAAGTGCCGGGTCCCGAGCACTTGCGAAGAATTTCCGGCACCCGGCACCCGGCACGCGGCACTTATAATCGCGCGCCGTGCCGCGAAAGCCCACGCTCTTCATCATCGACGGCTCCAACAACGTCTACCGCTCCTACTTCGCGATTCGCGGACTCACGAATTCGGCCGGCCTTGCCACCAACGCGGTCTACGGCTTCACGCAGACGCTGAAGAAGCTGCTCAACGATCACAAGCCCGACTCGATCGCGGTGGCATTCGACATCGGATCGTCGAAGACGCGTCACGAGGCGTTTGCCGACTACAAAAAAGACCGCCGCCCGATGCCTGACGACCTCTCGGTGCAACTTCCATTTGTCAACGAGGTCCTGGAGGGCTTCCACATCCCGGTGATCGGCGTGGAAGATTGGGAAGCGGACGACCTGATCGGCTCGCTCGCGTGTAAAGCCCGCGATCGCGGCTACGACGTCGTGATCGCGACCTCCGACAAAGATTTTTTTCAGCTCGTCGGCGATGGGATCCGACTCTTTCATACCGGCCGCGAAGTGATGTACGACGCGAAGGGCGCTGAGGAGGCGTTCGGGTTGCCACCGGAGAAGGTTGTCGAGGTCATGTCGATTTGGGGCGACGCGATCGACAACATTCCGGGCGTTCCCGGCATCGGCGAAAAAGGCGCCAAATCGCTCATCCAGCAATTCGGCTCGCTCGACGGCGTCTACGAACACCTCGATCAGGTCAAGCCGGCGCAGCGCAAGAAGCTCGAAGAACACCGCGACAAAGCGTTCATGTCGCGCGACCTCGCGAAGATCAAATGCGATCTCGAGGTCAACGTCGATTTCGAAAGGTACAAACGCGTCGAGCCCGATCGCGCGAAGCTCCACGACGTCTTCTCGCGCCTCGAATTCGCGTCGCTGATGCAGGAATACTTGCCGGAAGCGCCGCCTATCCCGCGCGACTACCGGACGGCGACCACGCCTGAAGATGTTCGCGCCTGCGCCACCGGCGATGTGCCGATCGCGATTTGGTTCGAGCCCACGACAGCCGATGGCTTCGATGATCTGTTGGCGGCGTCGCTGTCGTCGAAGCCGGCGGACTCGCTCATCGTTCCGATCTCGAAACCTCTGGGCGGAAACGAGAACATGACTCGCGAGCTGCGGAAGTTGCTCGAATCGGACCGGCAGTTCGTAGCGCACGATGCAAAATTGCAGATCCGACGGCTGACCGCCATTGGGTGGCCGGTGCCGAAGCGATGGGCCGACACGATGATCATGTCGTACGTGATCAATCCCGGCCTGCCGAGCCACGAGTTAGGCAACATCGCGCGCGACCGTCTCAAGCTCGGGGTGCAGTCGCGCAAAGACGTCGCGAAGACCGCGCCGCTGTTTGCGCTCGATCACGAGATCGGATCCTCCTCCGTCGGTCCGTACCACCAGTACCTGGGCGAAAAACCCGACATCACGCTGTCGCTGAAAGAAGTGCTCGAGCCGGAGCTGCAGCGTGATCCGGCGCTGGTGAAAATCTACGAGACGATCGAGATGCCCCTGATCCCCGTCCTCGCGCGCATGGAGGATCGTGGGATCCGCATCGACGTTCCGCTGCTGCGCCAGATGTCGAACACGATGGGCGGGCAGCTCGCCGACCTCGAAAAGCGGATTTACGCCGAGGCCGGGGTGGAGTTCAACATCAACTCGCCGCAGCAGTTGGCCCACGTACTGTTCGAAAAGCTCAACTATCCGGTCATCAAGAAGACGAAAGGCACCAAGGCTTACTCGACGTCAGTGGACGTCCTGCAGGAGCTGGCGAGTCATGGATTCGCGGTGCCGCAGTTGATCCTGCAGCATCGCGAGCTGCACAAGCTGAAATCGACATACATCGACGCGCTTCCGCAACTGGTGCGCACCGATGGCCGCGTCCACACGTCGTTCAATCAGGCGGTGGCCGCCACGGGCCGGCTTTCGTCATCCGATCCGAATCTGCAGAACATCCCGATTCGAACGGAGCTGGGCCGCGAGATCCGGAAAGCATTCATCGCCGAGGAAGGGAATGTGCTGCTGGCCGCGGATTACTCGCAGGTCGAGCTGCGGATCCTCGCGCACATCACGCAGGATGCATCGCTGATCGAGACATTTCGCAAGGGCACGGACATTCATCGGGCAACCGCTTCGCAGATTTTCAACGTGCCGGAGAGCCAGGTGACGGTTGACCAGCGTCGTGCAATGAAGACGATCAACTTCGGCGTGCTGTACGGCATGTCGGCGTTCCGGCTGTCGAACGAATTGAACATCTCCGGCGCGCAGGCGAAGGACTTCATCGAGGCGTATTTCGCGCGCTATCCGAAGATCCAGGAGTATCTCGATCGCACGCTGGAGGAGGCGCGCGGCACCGGCAAAGTCACGACGCTTTTCGGGCGCGTGCGCTACATTCCCGAGATCCACAATCGATCGTTCACCGTCCGCGGAAACGCAGAACGCATGGCGACCAATGCGCCGATCCAGGGAACGGCCGCCGACATCCTGAAGCTCGCCATGATTGCGCTCGACGCCAACCTCGGCGACGATGCTTCCATGCTGTTGACGGTCCACGACGAAATCGTCATCGAGGTGCCGGAGAGCAAGGTCAAAAAAGTCGCCGGCATCGTGAAAGAGACGATGGAGAACATCTATCCGCTCGCCGTTCCGCTGGCCGTCGACACGCACTGGGGCAAGAGTTGGTACGAAGCAAAAGAGTGATCGTCTGGGCGTGCACGCTGGTCCTGGCGTGCAAAGAGGCCCGGATGGTCGAAAAGAAAGTCGTCAACGCTGTCAAACCGCAGACATCGGCGACGGTCATCACGCTGCAGACCAGTCTTCGGCCGCAGAACAAAACATTTCTGCACTCGATCGTCATCGCCAACGGTCAGGCTCGCAGCAGCGATGAGGTCGATCGGTGGCGGCTTTTCGATCTTGCGCAAAATCGCGTGACCTATGTCGACGATCTGTCGAAGACGTACTACACGATGAAGGTGGAGGATGCCGCCGAGGTCGGCGGCGCTCCACAGGTCATCGCGACTGGCGCAAAGAAACCAATCCTCGGGGTCGAGGCGACGCAATACGTCATCCGCGTCGGCGGATTTCAGCGCGAACTGTGGATGGGATCGCCCCAAGAGGTGCCGCAGAATCTGTTCGGCATGATCGACAGCAATTTCTCGAAGATCCCCGGATTTCCGCTCGTCGACCACGCCGAGCTGCCGTACGGCAGGGCGAAGATGGTCGTCGATCGCAGCGTTCTGAAAATCGAGCAGCGAAACGTGTCGCAGGAATCGATCAGCATTCCCTCCGACTACAAAGAGGTCACAGCACCTGGCGGGCGTCGCCCACCCGCTTCGTCACCCCCTGCCGGTCAAAGTACTCGAGCAACGGGATAGCGATTTTTCGCGACAGGCCGAAGAATTCCTTGAACTGCCCGACGTCGATCGTTTCGCCGCGTCGCGTCTCGATCTTCTGACGCGCGGCGCTGAGGATGTCGTGGTGCACGTAGACGCCGTCCGCGAGACGCACGAGCGTGCCCTGCTTTACGAGAAATCCGACGACGCCCTCGATGACCTTCGGCTTCTGCGGAATGGTGTTGATCAACTCGGAGACGGGCGGCGGCTGCAGACCGGCGTCGGAGAACCGCATCTCGATCATCCTCGCGAGCTCGCCCTCCGCGCCGCCGAGTTTTTTGGAGCGGCCCGGAATGTCGATCGCATCGGCCTCGATGCCGATGATCTTTTCGCGGGCGAGATCCTGCAGCAGAAAATTGATCAACGCCGGATCGCTGCCGTGCGGAATGAGTTGCTGCACGAACTCGCCTTTCGGCACGTTGACCGCGACGCGGTTTTCCTTGAAGTACCGATCGAGAAAATCCATGGCGTTGCGGCGAAACTCGGCGAGCGCATCGACCTGAATCCATCGGCGGTCGCCGCTGTCGGCGAGGTGCGGCAGCGGCTTCAACTCTTTGATCAGGGTTTCGATGCGAATTCCGGTGCGCGCCTGAACCTCGCGGATCGTCAAGCCTCGCAGGCCCTCTAGCTTGGCCATCAATTCCACGCGATCGATCAGCGATCCCTCCGCAAGCGTCTGCAGCAGCTCGGGTCGCGTGTTGCGGCGGAGCTTGGGCAGGTGGGCGTCGATGATCGTGCCTCCGCCGATCGTGAACGACGGCGAATAGCGCCGGATCACGAAGCGGTCACCGCTGACCGCGATGACAGGCGATTCGAGGCGAATCTGCACGAACGCGCTGCCGCCCGGTTTCAATTCGGTGGTGTCGTCGATGAATCGAACGCTTCCGAGAAGTTCGTCGGCGAGGTGATGAAAACGAATGCGAGTCTGCTCTTTCAGCGGTTTTGTATCGTCGAGCAGATCGAGTCGCGCCGTGATGATTTGCGATGGCCGGAGCGTGTTGGGCATCAGCACTTGCTGGCCGCGATGGAGTCGCTCGAGCTCGATGTCGGGAAGATTCACCGACGTCCGTTCGCCTGCCGAGGCGAAATCGCGCGGTTCGTTGTGCACTTGAATCGATCGCGCACGGCTTCGGAGCGCGCCGGGCAGGACCTCCACCTCGCCGTCGACGTTGAGGCGTCCTGAAAATGTCGTTCCGGTAATCACGGAGCCGAAGCCCTTCATCGTGAAGACGCGATCGATCGGAAGGCGAAAGACGCGCGTCGTCGCATCGCGATCGTCGATCGACGCTACAGAGGCCAGCAGCGCGCTGCGGAGATCATCGAGTCCGGCGCCCGTGACGCTGCTGACAGGCACGATCGGCTTGCGCGCGAGAAAGCTTCCGGCGACGAGCTCCTCGACCTCTAGGCGGACGAGCTCGATGATGTCGCGCTCGACGAGATCGCTCTTGGTGATCGCGACGACGCCGGTGCGGATGCCGAGGAGCTTGCAGATCGCGAAGTGCTCACGGGTTTGCGGCTTGATCGATGCGTCGGCGGCGACGACGAGCAGGACGCTGTCGATTCCGCCAATGCCGGCCAGCATGTTCTTGACGAAGCGCTCGTGTCCCGGAACGTCCACGAATCCGATTTGATAATCGTCGGTGAACCAACTCGCGAAACCGAGGTCGATGGTGATGCCGCGGCGTTTCTCTTCGGGCAGGCGATCGGTGTCGATGCCGGTGAGCGCTCTGACGAGTGCGGTCTTTCCGTGATCGATGTGGCCGGCCGTTCCGACGACGCGTTTTTTGCGTGTCACGGACGCTCTCCGTACACCTCTTTGAGCTGCGGCGGCAACTTTGCGCTCTGCCCGAGGGCCTCTTTCAAGTCGGACGCGTTGACGATCGCCTGACCGCGAAAGTGATTGTTCGTGATCACGTACGTCTCTTTCGATCGCGCCATTCGCTCGATGCGCTCGACCCACGGCTTCAGTTCGTCTTTCGAGTAGAGGTAGTTGTAGCGCTCCCACGTTTCCGAATGCGCGAACCATTTTTCGTAATTGCGGCCGTGCAGGCGCACGTAGGCTACCGGACCGGTCACCGTGTCGGACGGCTTCACAGAATCGCTGAACATCGGCTGATCGACATTGACCCACGCGACGTTGCGCTCATCAAGGAAGCGGAAGAAGTCGTCGTTCTGAAATGAGGCGTGCCGCACCTCGAGCGCGAGTGGATAGCCGTCGAAGTCCGCGAAGACTTTTTCGAGTTTTTCCATGCTCTCCGGCGTGTTCTTGAAACTCCACGGGTATTGGAGAAGGACAGCGCCGAGTCGATCGGCGTCTTTGAGAGGATCGAGGTAGTTGCGGAAATTCTTGACGTCCTCCTTCGACGGCTTCTCAGAATCGTGCGTAAAACCACGATATATTTTCGTAGTGAATTTAAAGTCGGGATTGCTGGCGACGCGCCGAATCCAGCTCTTCGAATGCGTGGCCGGCGGAATGCGATAGAACGGCGAGTTGATCTCGATCGTGTCGAAGAAGGAGGCCAGATAGGCGAGCGGATCAAATCGCGAACCGTGCGGCGGATAGACAGTTCCCTCCCAATCGGTGTAACTCCAGCCGGCGGGACCGATGCGTATTTGGTGCTTGTCATTCTTATTTTGAGCTTGGGCGTATTTCATTGCGTTCACTGGACATCTATGTTAAAAGCGAACAACGAACCCAAGCGAAACGCTTCACATTAAGCAGAGCGCCGCTAGGGTTCGTGTGTATTTGGTCGGAAGGAGGCTGGTCACCAGGATCGTTAGTTGTGAAACCCTATCGCGGGGGCGAGAGTCGCGGCACCCCGCAAATGTTCTGCGCTGCGGCATCAATCAATCGTTGGTAACTTAGGAGATCAAAGCTTCATGGATACGTTTAATGACAAAAATCTGAACTGTGCTGATTGCGGACAGGAGTTTGTGTTCAGCAAGAATGAACAGGCATTCTACGCGGAACGTGGTTTCACAAATGAACCAAAGCGCTGCAAGAACTGCCGCGACAAACGGAAAATGGCGCGCGAGGGCAATGGTGGATCGCGCGAGCGCACCATGGTGAGCGTCACATGCGACAGCTGTGGCGTGGCGACCGAAGTTCCGTTCACCCCGGTGAGTGGCAAGCCGGTCTACTGCCGCGATTGCTACAACCAGAGGCGTTCACAGTCCCGCTCGACCAGCTGGGCCTGACGCTGACATCATCGATTACCTGAACGGCGGGCGCGCAGCCCGCCGTTTTTTTTAAGGCAGAAGTAAAGAAGGCAGAAGGCAGAAGGCAGAAGGCAGAAGGAACGCGAAAGAGACGCGCAAGGTGGCGCTTACTTCTGCCTTCTGCCTTCTGCTTTCTGCCTTCTGCTTCTGCCTTCTGCCTTGTTAGAATCCCGCCGCCTTGCCGCGTCCCCTTCCTCCGCCGGTCACGAATATCCTCGACCTGATCGGCAACACACCCATCGTTCAACTCATCAGCATCCCGGGCCCGAACGGCGCCGCGATTTTCGCAAAGCTCGAGTTTCTCACTCCCGGCGGCTCGGTCAAGGACCGCATCGGCGTCGGCATGATCGCGCGGGCAGAGCGCGACGGCGTCCTGAAAAAAGGCGGAACGATCATCGAGCCGACTGCCGGCAATACCGGGATCGCGCTGGCGCTGGTGGGCGTGCGGATGGGATATTGCGTCATTCTCTGCGTGCCGGAAAATTTCTCCCTCGAGAAACGCGAAGTCATGAAAGCCCTCGGCGGCGAGGTCGAGCTGACGCCGAAAGATGACGGGATGAAAGGCGCAATCGCGCGAGCGGAAGAACTCGCGAAGACGATCCCAAACGCGTACATTCCGCAACAATTCGTGAATCCCTACAACACCGAATCGCACTACGAAACGACCGGTCCGGAAATTTACGAGCAGATGGAAGGCCGCATCGATGCGTTCGTGACCGGCGCCGGGACGGGCGGGACGTTCACCGGGGTTGCCCAATACTTGCGCGAACGGATACCGAACATCTACTGCGTGATCGTCGAGCCACAGGGATCGATCCTCAAAGGCGGCGAGGCCGGGCCGCACGAGGTGGAAGGCATCGGCGCGTCGTCGTTCATTCCGCCGGTCCTCGACATGTCGCTCGCGAATGAGATCATTCAGATCGTCGACGAGCCCGCGTTCGCGATGGTGAAGCGGCTGGCGGCGGAAGAGGGAATTCTCGGCGCGTCATCCGCGGGCGCGAATGTCGCCGCTTCGTTGCAAGTCGCGCGAAAACTCGGCAAGGGCAAACGGGTTGTCACATTGATCCCTGACGCCGCTGAGCGTTACATCTCGAAAGGAATCTTCTCGAAATGGAAGTCATGAGGGCCACCGCCATGGGTTTCTCAACCGAATGCATTCACGCAGGCCAGGAGCCGGAGCCGGTGACCGGCGCCGTCACGTATCCGATCTTCGCAACCTCGACCTATGTCCAGCCACGCCTGGGTGAGAACAAGGGCTACGAATACGCGCGCACGAAGAATCCGACCCGCAGCGTGCTGGAGGCGAACCTGGCCGCGCTCGAGCGCGGGAAACACGGCCACTGCTTCGCATCGGGGATGTCGGCGATCGATGTCGTATTCCGGATGCTCGAGTCGGGAGACCATGTCATCGCCGGCGAAAACATGTACGGCGGCTCCTACCGGTTATTCAATCGCGTGCTCGAAAAATTCGGATTGCAATTCACATACGTCGATACGTCGCGAGTCGAGGCCGTTCGCGACGCGATGCGGCCGAACACGAAGATCGTCTACCTCGAGACGCCCACCAATCCGATGATGACGCTGACCGACATCGCGGCCTGCGCCGAGGTGGCGCACGAGCGCGGGGCGCTGGTGGTGGTCGACAACACCTTCTGCTCGCCGTATCTGCAGCGGCCGATCGAGCTCGGTGCCGACATCGTCGTGCACTCGACCACGAAGTTCTTGAACGGCCACTCGGATTCCGTCGGCGGCGCCGTGATTTCCAATTCCGACGCGATCGCCGAGCAGATCGGGTTTCTGCAGAACGCGATTGGAGCGATCCTTTCTCCGTTTGATTCGTGGCTCGTGCTACGCGGTGTGAAAACGCTGGCGGTGCGGATGAAGCGTCACGAGGAGAACGGAATCGCGATTGCGAGCTATCTCAGCCATCACCCGAAGGTGAAGAAGCTCTACTACCCCGGACTTCCGAATCATCCGCAGCACGCGCTTGCGAAACGCCAGATGAACGGCTTCGGTGCGCTCATCTCGTTCGAGCTGGGATCGAAGGACAATGCCGCCAAGTTCCTCAATCGCGTTCGCCTCTGCTCGCTGGGAGAGTCGTTAGGCGGCGTTGAGACGTTGATCTCCCATCCCGAGACGATGACGCACGCCTCCGTCCCGATCGAGCAGCGCCAACGCCTGGGCATCACGCCCGGTCTGGTACGGATCTCGGTCGGCATCGAGGACGTCGAGGACCTCATCGCCGATCTGGAGAACGCCTTCGAGGGGATCTAGACTGTTGGCATGGAAGTGTCGAAGGCATTGCCGGGCGCAGATCTGATCGAGCGCTGCCTCTTGGATCTTCAGCAAGGCATCGAATCGATTCCAGCGCTATTGGTCCTCATCGGCGCGATCAACGCGGCGACGTTGCGGGCCGTCGAGCGCTTCGCGAGTCGCGGCTAGAATGCGCTGGTGCGCGTCGCCGGCCTCCTCATCGCGGCTTACCTGATCGGATCCATTCCGTTCAGCTTTCTGATCGTGAAGTTGACGACGGGCGCCGACATTCGGAGAGTCGGCAGCCACAACGTTGGCGCCACGAACGTCGCGCGATCGTTCGGCAAGCTCCCCGGCATCTTCGCGCTGCTGCTCGACATGGCGAAAGGCTATGCCGCGGTCGCGCTCGCGAAATGGATAACGGCCAGCCCTGGATGGCCGCTGCCGACCGGCGTCGACGCATCCCCTCTGCACTCGCGCGCATTCTGGATCTCGCTGTGCGCGTTGATCGCAGTGCTTGCGCACATGTTTCCGGTCTGGCTCGGATTTCATGGCGGCAAAGGCGTCGCGACGGCAGCGGGTGCGTTTCTCGCGCTCGACCCACTCGCTCTCGCCGCCGGCGGGATTGTCTTCGCGATCGTCGTGATCGCGACGCGATTCGTTTCACTGGGCTCGATTGTCAGCGCAGCCTCCATTCCGATCTTTCTGCGATTTCTCACGCACGCGCCGTTCTGGTCGATCAACATCAGCATCGCGATCGCGATCGCGATCATCGTGAAACACCATTCGAATATCGCGCGACTGGCGCAGGGGCGTGAGAGGAAGATGGGCGAGGGGAAAGAGTGAAGTTTTCAATCATCGGAGCGGGAACGTTCGGGACTGCGATGGCGATGATCGCAGCGCGATGCGGCCACGACGTATTGCTGTGGGCGCATGATCCTGAGGTTGCGGAAGGAATCGAGAAGAGCCGCAGCAATCCGTCGTACCTCGCCGGGCTGCCGCTCGATCAAAAGGTTCACGCGACACACTCGTTCGAGCAGGCCGCGGCTTTCAGCGACACGATATTCATGATCGTGCCGAGCCATCACTACCGGCACGTGCTTTACGACCTCAAGCCGCACCTGAAATCGCCGGTGAATGTGCTCTCGGGAACGAAGGGCATCGAGAACGACACGCTCGAGCGGATGTCGCAGATCACCGCCGATGTTCTCGGCGATTCGCTGCATGCGTTCGCGGTCTTGTCCGGGCCGACCTTCGCGCTCGAAACGGCTCGCGGCGATCCGACTGCTGCCGTCGTCGCCTCGAACGATGCCGATTTCTCGCGGGAAATGCAGCGTGCTCTCTCCTGCGGCACGATGCGGCTCTATCACGCGAACGATGTCGTCGGCGTCGAGCTCGCGGGCTCGCTGAAGAACGTCATCGCCATCGCTGCCGGCGTCGTCGAAGGCCTTGGCCTCGGATTCAACACGAATGCGGCGCTGATCACCCGCGGCCTGTACGAAATCAGCAAGCTCGGAATCGCGTTGGGCGGGCGCCCGGAGACGTTCGCGGGACTGGCAGGAATGGGCGATCTCGTCCTGACGTGCACCGGATCGCTGTCGCGCAATCGCACTGTCGGCGTGGCTCTCGGGCAGGGAAAAAAATTGAACGAGATTCTCGACGACGCGAAGTTCGTGGCGGAGGGCGTGAAGACCGCACGTGCCGCGAAGCAGCTGGCAGATCGGCACTCGATCGACATGCCGATCACGGCCGAGATGTATCGCGTTTTGTATGAGGGAGAGGCGCCGCCGAAGGCGATTCAGCGGCTGATGTCGCGTTCGCTAAAAGCCGAGAGTATTCAGTGAGTTAGGAATGGCGCTGCGCTTGCAGTTTTGAAGGATCATGCTGCGCTTCTTGAAGAAAGTCTTGATGTTTCGAGTCGGTCAGAAGGCGTCGCGCGGCTTCGCCCGCACGATCGGCGTTCGCAAGCCGTTCTCGAGCGTCATCGGAGTCATCGGCGGCTTCAAATACATGCGCCGCCACGCGTGACTTCGTCATCCTGAGCGAAGCGAAGGATCTCGTCGACGAGTTCCTTCGCCGTCTTCGCGGCTCAGGATGACTACTGCGGCGGTTTCTGTGACGTCGCCTGCTGCATCTGACGCTCCTGCTGCGCGGGATCGTCGTGACGCGGTTCGGCGCTCTCGCCGTAATACTCCGCCTTAGCCTGGGCCTGGCGCACTGAGCGCTTCTGGATGTCTGCGTCGGCCTTCGGCTTCGCATCCGTCTGCGGCTTTGCCACCGGGAGCGGCGTGTTGGCCGCCGGAGTCGACGGCGGCAACGCTGCGGGCTGTGTCGACGCCATGCCGAGGCGGCTGGTGCCGACGCGGAGAAGCGTCTCGTTCGTGATGACGTATCCCGGCTTCTTGTTCAAGCGGCCGGTAGCCTTGGCAGCAGCCACGAGCGGCGAGTCATTCGACTCGGTTGCCGGGGCAGAGATCTGCGTCTGCGTGGCGCTCGTGGTTTTCTTCGCCTGCTGCTGGTCGGCAGCGTAGACCGGCAGGGCAAGTACAACGACAGTAATCGCGAGGGTTTGCGCCTTCATTGGACCTTCTCCTATGGCTCAATGTTACGCTCCCTGTGGGTCATTTATTTCAGCAGGCCCCGGATCTTGCATTTTCGGCCCTGAATGTCGCCAGAGCTACTCCTCCATAAGTTCGGGTACATCGCCGTTTTCATCGGGACTTTTCTCGAAGGCGAGACGATCCTGGTCATGGCGGGCTTTTTCGCCCAGCGGGGGTACCTCCAGCTTGCCGGCGTGATTGCGGTCGCCGCTGCCGGCGCCTATGTCGGCCATGTTTTCTGGTTCTGGCTGGGGCGGACCAAGGGCGTTCAGCTGCTCGACCGCTTTCCGAAGAT